>JAEZGC010000109.1 GCA_023437345.1 Actinomycetes bacterium | reverse complement strand
CGGCCGCGGCCAGCGGACCGGCCCCGAGCGGGGCATGGTTACCGCAGAACTCGCGGTGGCCAGCCTGCTGGTCGGGCTGGTGATCGTCGTGCTGGGCTGGCTGTCGGCGGTGGTCGGGCTGGCGGTGCGCTGCCAGGACACGGCCTGGGAGGTCGCCCGGCAGGAGGCCAGGGGCGACACCGCTGCCGTCCGGCGCGCCCGGACGGCTGCCCCGCCCGGTGCCCGGGTGGTGGTGCGCCGGGCCGCCGGTCAGGTGGATGTGGTGGTCGACCTGGACGCCCGGCCGTGGGTCAGTTGGTTGCCGCCGGTGCCGCTGCGGCTGCGGGCCGCGGTCCAGTCCGAACCGGAGTTCCCGTGACCGCGCCGGCCACCGAGCGGGGCTCGGGCACTCTTCTGGTGGCGGCCGGGATCCTCATCTCGGGGCTGGTCGCCGCGGTGGTGGTCGTGGTGGCCGCCGCTGGGGTGGCCGGTCACCGGGTCCGGGCCGCGGCCGACCTGGTCGCCCTGTCGGCCGCAACCGAACACAGCGGCGGCGGGCAGGGTTGCCGCGCCGCCGCCCGGATCGCGGCGGCGAACGAAGTGTCCCTGCGGGAGTGCGTGCTGCGGGGCGACCTGATCGATTTCGCGGTCACTGTGGTGGTTGCCGGCCGGGCGCCGCTGGACGGGCTGCCGGTCCTCACCGCCACCGCGCACGCCGGGCGGGTGGTGCCGCCCGGCCAACCGGCACCGACGGCCCGACGCTGAGCAGCGCCCGCAGCCGACCCCATGGGCGGAGCGGTTGGTCCCGAAGCCCGCCAGCCAGCGCGGTGCTGACCTGCCTCGCTCAGGCAGGCGCGAACTGCTGGACGGCGGAACGAGCCGGCGCAGGGAGGGCTCCGAGCACCGCCGCGAGCAAGGTCGCGGCGCCCGCCTTGTCGAGCGGGTAGTTGCCGTTGCCGCACTTGGGGGACACAACACAGCGCGGGCAGCCCGCCTCACAGGGGCACTCGCGCAACAGGTCGAGGGTGGCCGACAGCCACGCGGGCATCACGGCGAACGCCCGGTCGGCGAACCCGGCCCCGCCCGGGTGCCCATCGTGCACGAAGACGGTGAGCAGACCGGTGTCGGGATGGAAGGCGGTGGACAGCCCGCCGATGTCCCACCTGTCGCACGGGGCGAATGCCGGCAACAACCCGATAGCCGCGTGCTCTGCTGCATGCGCCGCACCCGGCAAGGCGCTGTCGGGCAGGCTGGTGGCGGCGATCACGGCGGGCTCCACAGTCCACCAGGCTGCCCGGGTCGCGAACCGGCGAGCCGGAAGGTCGAGCGGTGCGCTGTCCCACACGACGCCGGTGACCTCGTCGCGGCGCAGGTACCCGGTGACCTGCGAGGTGAGCTCGACCGCTCCGAGGTGGGCGTGAGCGCCCGGCAGCACTGCCTGTTGTTCGTCGGTCACCACCCGCAGGTCGAAGACTTCGACCGCCTGGGTGAACCAGTTGCCGGTGTTGGGCCTGGCCAGGGCCGTCCGCTCGGCCGGGTCGTAGTCGATGATCTGCCACTGCTCGCCCAGGTGCAGGTAGACGGCACCCTCGTGGACGGTCCGGTCGGCGGCGGCCGGGTCCACCTGCCCGATCACGCGACCGGTCGCCGCGTCGACGATCTCCACCTGGGTGCCTGCCGCGCTGCGCAGGTCGATGGTGTCCACAGCCCGCTCCGGCCGGGTCCAGAACCAGCCGGCGGTCCGGCGGCGCAGCAGGCCGTCCCTGGCCAGTTCGTCGGCCAGCTGGGCAGTCGCAGGCCCGAACCAGCATGCGTCGGCCTCGGTGAGCGGGAGTTCCTGGGCCGCCGCCGCCAGGTGGGGCTTGACCACCACCGGAAGCTCGGGATGCAGCACTGGTTGCTCGACGCGCTTGTCGAAGACGAGGTCAGGGTGGTCGCACAGGTAGGCGTCCAGCGGCTCGGGCTTGGCCACCAGCACGGCGAGTGCGTCGCGGCCGGCGCGGCCCGCCCGTCCGGCCTGCTGCCACAGCGAGGCCAGGGTGCCGGGGTAGCCGCAGCAGATCACCGCGTCCATCCCCGAGATGTCGACCCCCAGCTCGAGGGCGTTGGTCGAGGCCACCGCGCGCAACTGGCCGCTCTGCAGGCCGCGCTCGATGGTGCGCCGATCATCGGCCAGGTAGCCGGCCCGGTAGGACGAGACCGCGGTCGGCTCGGCAAGGCCGCGCTCGGTGCGGAGCGCGACGAGCTCGGCCTGGACCCGTGACGTGGTGAAGGTCAGCGTCTGGCGCCCTTCGTCGACCAGCCGGGCCATGAGCTCGGCGGCCTCGGCGTGCGGGTCGCCGTCTGGTTGCCACAGGCAGAAGTCCAGCGCCGGACGCCGTGAGCCGTCGGCGGTCACCGCCCGCGCGCTGTCGACCCCGGCCAGGGCGCGCAGGTGCTCGTCGGCTGCCGAGATGGTCGCCGAGCAGGAGATGAACACCGGGTCGGCGCCGTAATGGGCGGCGAGCCGTCGCAGCCGCCGCAGCACGGCAGCGACCTGGGCGCCGAAGACCCCGCGATAGCGGTGAGCCTCGTCGACCACCACGTACCGGAGGCTGCCGAGCAGCCGGATCCAGCGGGAGTGGCGGGGCAGGACCGAGCGGTGCAGCATGTCGGGGTTCGTCAGCACGAGGCCTGCGAAGTCGCGGGCGAAGCGCCGCTCGGCGTCGTCGGAGTCGCCGTCCAGCGTGCTGAACCTGAACCCCGGCAGGTCGAGGGAGCGGCAGGTCCGCCACTGGTCATGGGCGAGTGCCTTGGTGGGAGCGAGGTAGAGCACTGTGTGCCGCGGGGCCAGCAGCCGGTCCGGCGGCAGCTGACGACCCAGCCGTCCGTCGATCAGGGCGGCCAGCGCGGGCATCAGGTAGGCCAGCGTCTTGCCTGACGCGGTGGGCGTGGACAGCGCCACATGGTCGCCGTGGAAGGCAGCCTCGGCAGCCTCGCCCTGGTGCCGCCACGGCGTCACCACGCCCAGCCTGGCAAAGGACTCCCGCAGCGGGTCGCCCACCCACTGGGGGAACGGCTCGGTCACCCCCTCGGCAGCCGGCCGGTGATGGACGTGGCGCAGCCGCGCGTCGTCCCTCATCCAGCCAGGTACCGCCATGTCCCCAGCCTGCCACTCCCGACTGACAATGCTTGTCACGACGGATGGTGGGAAGACAATCGTCATGGGAACCGTCCCTCCCACGGCAGGAGACTCAGGTACCGCAGGGGCTCGGGGACTGTCCCCGGTGCGGTGCCGGGCAATGAGGTGGCGGCCCCGGCCCCGGTGCTCCCGACAACGGGGTTGTGGGAGGCTTGAGCCATGCTCACCCCGCCGGCCATCGACAGGCTGCGCGACGAACTGCTCGGCGCCGGGTACACCCTGGAAGGGGTGCAGCAGCGGCTGGGTGAGGCTGCGCTGGCTGCGCTGGGACGCAACAGTGCCGTCGCCGCGCTGGACGCCCTGGGGCAGGCAGCTGACCCGCAGGCTGACGCGATCCGGCTGTGGCTGCTGCAGCAACCAGTCCCTGCCCGCCGGCTGGCGTGGCTGACCACCGGCCCCCTGGCCTCCGCCGGCCTGGTCAGCGGGGACGCGGACGGCCGCGCCGGGGTGGAGCTGAAGCCGTACGGTTCCGAGAATCGCGAGGGCTGGATCTGCTCCGACCAGACCCCGCTCGACCATCGGGCCGGCCGACCACGACCCGACTTCGTGCTGGGCGCGTCCCCCGCCTCCACGACGTTGGCCCAGCTGATTCCCCGCGAGCCGGTCGAATCCGCGCTCGACCTGGGGACGGGCTGCGGCATCCAGACCCTGCACCTGGCGGACCACTGCGCCCGGGTGACCGCGACCGACCTCAACCCGCGAGCCCTCGACCTTGCCCGGATCACCTTCGGACTGAACCAGGTGGACGCCGAAGTGCGGCTCGGCTCGCTGTACGAACCGGTCGCCGGCGACGGCTTCGACCTCGTCGTCACCAATCCGCCCTACGTGATGTCGCCGCCGGGTGGGCGGCTGGTCTACCGCGAGGGCGACTTCGCCGGCGACGGCCTGATGCGGCAGGTGGTCCGTGCCGCGCCGCTCAACCACGGCGGTCGCCTGGTCGTGCTCGGGAACTGGGCCCAGACCAGGGACCAGCCCTGGCAGGAGCGGGTGGCCGAGTGGATCCCGCCGGGGTGCGACGCCCTCGTGCTGCAACGCGAGGCGCTCGACCCGTACGAGTACATAGAACTGTGGCTGGCCGACGCGGGACTGGCCGGGACCCAGGAGTACCTGCCCGCCTACCGGCGGTGGCTGGACTACTTCGACGCCCAGCGGATCACCGGGGTGGGCCTGGGCTGGGTGTTCGTCACCCGGTCCGACTCGGCGCGCCCGGACGTCAGGATCGAGGAGTGGCCGCACGCCGTCCACCAGCCGGTGGGGGACGCGATCAGCGCCCACTTCGCCGCCGTGCCGACGGCGCAGGCCTCCGACGACGCCCTGCTCGCGGCGGTCCTCACCCGGTGCGACGGGCTCACGCAGGAGACCATCGGCGAACCGGGTGCCGCGGACCCCGAGCACATAGTGCTGCGCCAGACCGGCGGCCTGGGACGCGCCGTGGCTGTCGACACCGCGCTGGCCGCGGTGGTCGGCGCCTGCGACGGGGACCTCCCGCTCGGGGTGCTCGTGGACGCGGTGGCGGGCCTGCTCGGGGTCGATCCCGCCCGGCTGTCGCGACAGATCCTTGGCCAGGTCCGACGTCTGCTCGCCGACGGGTTGCTCGTCGATCTTCACAGTCGTTCACAGCTTTCCGACAGCACTCGCTTTGGTGCGCAGGTCAGACTGGAGGGCGAACTAAGGAGCGACGATGGCTGAGCACGACGAGCCAACGCAGCGGATCGACCCGCCGTACGGGCCCGAACCAACCCGGGTGTTCGCCGTGGGCCCCGAGCACACCACCCCCATCGACCCCGCCGCACCGCAGGTGCCGCCGGACGCCGGCCGTCCCACCCCCGCGTGGGCCCCGCCGCCGCTGTCCCAGCGCTGGCCGGACGGTCAACCGCCGCAGCCCGCTCCTGCCGTGCACCCGGGCCCGCGTTACGCGACCGGCCAGTACCCCAGCGCCGCAGACTCGCTGTGGCGAGCCCCGCAGCCCGGCCAGCAGCCTTCCGGCCACCCCGCCGCAGCCCGTGTCGGGCAGGACGCCCCCTACGGCGGCTACGGACGGTACTACCCCGACCAGCAGCCGTACGGTGGCCAGCCGCCCCGGTACGCCCAGCCGCCCTACGGTCAGCCCGACCCCGGCGGTCACAACCCCGGCTACGGGCAGCAGCCCTACGCCTACGGCCAGCAGCAGCCCTACGCCTACGGCCAGCAGCCGTACGCCTACGGCCAGCAGCCGTACGCCTACGGCCAGCAGCCCTACGCCTAC
>JAEZGC010000013.1 GCA_023437345.1 Actinomycetes bacterium | reverse complement strand
GGCCCGCGACGCGCTCCGGGCCGACGCCACCGGGGTGGTCGGCTTCGGCTTCCGCGACGCGCTGTGGCCCGACCTGCCCACAGTCGCAGCCCTCGACGCCGCCACCGGCGGGTCGCCGGTGGTCCTGGTCGCCGGCGACCTGCACTGCGTGTGGCTGAACAGCGCGGCGCTGGCGCGCTACGGTGTCGAGCCGGTCGCCGGGCTGCTGCGCGAACAGGCAGCCTTCGATGTGCTGGTCGCGCTGGACCAGGTGCCGGACGTGGTCACCGACGGCTGGGTGCGGCAGGCACTCACGGATGCGGCGGCCCGCGGGGTCACCAGGATCACCGACCTGGAGATGCGCTGGCCGCTGGCCGACTGGCCCAGGCGGGCCGGCGCCGGGCGGCTGCCGGTGCGGGTGGACGCCGGCTTCTACCCGGCCAACCTCGACCGGGTGATCGCCGCCGGCCTGCGCACCGGCGACCGCCTGCCGGGCACCGCGGGCCGGGTCCGGCTCGGCCCGCTGAAGGTGATCACCGACGGCTCCCTTAACACCCGCACCGCCTGGTGCGCCGAGCCCTACCCGGGGGTGGCCCCCGACCAGCACCCGCACGGCGTGGTGAACGTCGGCTTCGAGGAGTTGGCCGGGTTGTTGAGCACCGCCTGCCGTCACGGCCTGCAGGTGGCTGTCCACGCCATCGGCGACCGCGCCAACCAGGCCGCCCTCGACGCGTTCGAGGCGACAGGTGCGCAGGGCACGGTCGAGCACGCCCAGCTGCTGCGCCGCGAGGAAGTTGCCAGGTTCGCCGCGCTCGGCGTGGCGGCCAGCGTCCAGCCCGAGCACGCCATGGACGACCGCGATGTGGCCGACCGATACTGGGCCGGACGGACCGGACGCGCCTTCGTGCTGGCCGACCTGCTGCGAGCCGGCGCCGTCCTGCGGCTGGGCTCTGACGCCCCGGTGGCTCCGCTCGACCCGTGGGTGACGATGGCGGCCGCGGTGACACGGAGCCGGGACGGACGCGAGCCGTGGCACCCGGAGCAGGCCATCGACGTGCCGGCAGCGATCCTGGCGTCCACCGACGGGGTGGGCGTGGTCAGCCAGGGAATGGTCGCCGACCTGGTCGTCGTGGAGCGTGACCCGCTGGTAGCCGACACGCTGCGCACCATGCCGGTGTTCGGCACCCTGCTGGCGGGGGAGTGGACCTACCTGGCGTCCTGAGGCTCGGCCACCGGCGCCACCAGTGGCGCGACGGCGACCCGCAGGATGTCGTCGACGTCGAGTTCGATGGTGGTGTCCGGGCTGCCGCCGCCGCAGTACACCCGTCCGCTGCCGGGCAGCGACGCGTCAAGCAGCACCACGGTCGCCGGGTCGGCGCAGATCGGGGAGACGCCGCCCGGCAGCATCCCGACCGCGGCCAGCCGGTCGGGACCGGCCGGACGCAGCTGCGACCGGGAGACGCCCAGCGCCGCCGCGATGGCTGCATACCGCACCCGCCACAGGCCCGGCATGCCGACCAGGACGAGGCCGCCGTCCGGCAGCCCGAAGGCCAGCGTCTTCACCGACGCTGACAGGTCGAGCCCGGTGAGGTGAAGGTCGGCCTCGGTCCGGATCGGCGGGTGGGTGTGGACCACGAAGTCCACCCCCGCCGTGCGCAGCGCTGACACCACGCCACCAGGTGCGCTCACCATCCACCTCCGGGTCTCGGCTGGGCGACCACCCTCTCACGACGGGCCGGGCGGTTGGCAGCGTCCTGTCCGCCCGCCCGGCGCCGCTAGCGACCGGGAGAGCTTGCGGCCGAGCCCCTCCCCGTGAGCTACCTCCCGCCTCGTCCGCTTACTGGTGAGTGTCCCTCTCGACTACGGGACGGACACTCACCAGTAAGCCGGGGTTGGGGAAACTGCCCGGGCTGACGGTCCACTCCCGGCTGCCGCGTCTCGGTCCGGGTTGGCCTTACCGATAGGCTGCGCTACGTGAGTTTCCACGGGATCGTCGGAGTCGGGCTGCAGACGCCGTCGAGCTGACGCACGCCCGCACCCGCCTGTCCCCGCAACCAATACTGAGGAGGTGTCGGCTCTGCTGGGACTGGTAGCGGCCCATCTTGTACTGGCGATCGCCTCCCCGCTGCTCACCCGTTGGCTCGGCCAGCGCGCCTTCCTGGTGGCGGCGGTAGTTCCGGCTGTGGCCTTCGGCTGGCTGGTGTGGGTGTCGCCGGTGGTGCTGGCCGGCGGGACGGTGGTCGAGTCGTACCCGTGGATCACAGGTCTAGACGTCACGCTCGCCTTCCACCTGGGCCTGCTGCAGTGGGTGCTGGCGCTGATCGTCACCGGCATCGGGTCGCTGATCCTGCTGTACTGCCGCTGGTACTTCGCGCAGGACCCGCCGCAGACCCGTCCGGTGGCGCTGCTGACCGCGTTCGCCGGCGTGATGCTCGGCCTGGTCACCAGCGACGACCTGATAGTCCTCTACGTGTTCTGGGAACTCACCACTGTCTTCTCCTACCTGCTGATCGCCCACGACCCGACCCGGCGGGCCAACCGGTCGGCCGCGCTCACCGCTCTGATCGTCACCACCACCGGCGGCCTGGCGATGCTGGTCGGCTTCCTGACCCTGGGCGCCGCCGCAGGCACCCACAGCCTGCAGGCGATCCTCGCCGACCCGCCGACCGGGCCCGCCCTGACACTGTCGGGGCTGCTCATCCTGGTCGGCGCGCTGAGCAAGTCGGCCCTGGTGCCGTTCCACTTCTGGCTGCCCGGGGCGATGGCGGCGCCGACACCGGTGTCGGCCTACCTGCACGCGGCGGCGATGGTGAAGGCAGGCGTCTACCTGATCGCCGTGCTCGCCCCGGTCATGGCGCAGGTGCCGGGCTGGCGACCGCTGATCGGCACCCTCGGCGCCCTGACGCTCTTCCTCGGCGGTTGGCGGGCGCTGCGCCAGGACGACCTGAAGCTGCTGCTGGCCTACGGCACGGTGAGCCAGCTCGGCTTCCTCGTGCTGCTGCTGGGCACCGGGACGCAGGCTGCAGCGCTCGGCGGGCTGGCGATGGTGGTCGCCCACGCGCTGTTCAAGGCGACGCTGTTCCTCGTGGTGGGCGTGGTCGACCACTCGACTGGCACCCGCCAGATCACCGAACTCAGCGGGCTGTACCGCCGGATGCCGGTCGTGGCGCCCGGCGCCGCGGGGGGCGGGGGCGCGGAGGGGGGGCGCCCCCC
>JAEZGC010000313.1 GCA_023437345.1 Actinomycetes bacterium | reverse complement strand
TCTTATTTGTATAAGAGACTGGGGTCGCGGTGCCCGGGCTGGGCACGGCGGCCCGGTTCCTCGGGCGCGGCAACGCGAGCACGCCGCGCCGGCTCGGAATGGCCCGTCTGGCGCACCTCGTGCTGGCCGTCGTGCTCGGCGTCGGTTCTGTGGTCACCGCTGCCCAGCTCGACCAGCGCGAGGCACAGGCCGAAGTGCACGCCGCGCAGTACGCACGGGTCGCGGCGGTGGAGACCAGCCTGCTGACCGCCCACGTGGCCGCCTCCCGCGCGAGCCTGTCCGGTGCCGCCGCACAGCTCGACGAGTCGCGCGCCGCGCTCGACCAGGCCTCGACCCGGCTGATCGAGGTGGCCGCCCAGCGGACCGGTGACGAGTCGGCGCTGTCGGCGATCGGTCACCACCTGCTGCGCTACGCCGCCGCGCTCGAGCGGGCCCAGTTGCAGCGCGACACGGCGCAGGGGCAGTCAGCGCTGGCCGCTGCCGACGACCTGCTGCGCGAGGACCTGCTGCCGGCCATCAGGCAACTGCAGGACGTCCACGGTGCCGTCTCCACCTCGGGGGTCGCGTGGTGGATGTGGCTGCTGCCCGTCCTCGGCTGGCTCACCGTCGCGGCCATCGTCGCGATCTCCTGGTACACCGCCCAGGTCAGCCACCGGGTGGTCAACCTCGGCCTCGCTGCGGCAGCGGCCGCCACCCTCGTCCTGGCGATCTCGGCCGGCAACGTGGTCGCCGGCCACAACGCCGGGACCGCCGGCTCGGTGGCCGCCGAGTTCGGCGGCGTGCAGCGGCTGACCACCGCCCAGCGGGAGGGGATCGGGGCGTTCGCGCTGCTCGCCAACGGCGTCGCCACCCGGACCTGGAGCAGCCAGGACGCGGAGGCCTACACCACCGCCCTCGACGACGCCGAGCAGCTGCTCGAGGAGTCGGGCGCAGACGCGACGAGCACCGCCCTCACCGCGTTGCGCCGGGCCAGCGAGCAGGTCGCCACCGCCGCCGCCGACCGCGACTGGGAGGAGGCCGCGGCGCTGCTGAAGCAGTCCGGCGCCACCGATCCCGCCCGGATCGCCGACAGCTTCCTCGACAACTCGCAGTTCGTCGTCGACCAGGCCGTCGAGGACCTCCGCTCGGCGGTGCGCGAGCAGGGTGGCCAGACCACAGGGTTCGCAATCCTGGCCGTCGCCTGCGCGCTGATCAGCGCGGGGGCCGGGGCCTGGGGTCTTGGGCAACGGTTGAAGGAGTACCGATGACCACCGTCTCGCCGCCGCCTCCGGGCCAGCTCGGCGTCGCCGCGCGGCCGGCCGACCTGCTTGACTACCTCGGCAAGCTCGACGCCTGGCTGGCGCAGCGCCGCCAGGAACTCGACTCCCTCGACTCCCAGATCCAGGCCACCGGACGGCAGGCGGAACTGACCGGCGACATCACACTGGCGTTGGCGCTGTGGCAGGCGGTCAAGACCCGTCAGGACCTGGTTCTGCGTACCTGGGACTCCGGCCGGGTGAGTCAGGTGGAGCTTGAGCGCCTGTCCGGGCTGATCTGGGGCCGGCTCGACACCCAGGCCGCCCCGGTCGACCAGCTGCGTTCGATGGCTGTCTCGCTGCCGGAGGCCGGACGGCTCTGCGACGCGCTAGTGGCGCAGCTGCGCACCCGCCTGAACACCGACCCCAACGCAGAGCAGCAGCTGATCCGGCTGCGCAACCTGCGCGCCCAACTGGAGCGGATCCGCGACCAGATCGGCCTCGAGCCGCCGGCTCGGCAGCCGGCCGCGCAGGCCCGGCTGGGCTCGCTGACCGAACGCACCGACGACCTGTCCGCCAAGCGGCAGCGAGGCGGCGACATCGGGGGTCTGCTGGGCCCGCTGGAGATCGACGCCGCCCGGTACGAGCGGGACCTGATAGTGACCGCGGCCCAGCGCCGCGAAGCACGTGACCTGGTGACCAGGGCCCGCGAAGCGGCCACCGCGCTCGCGGCACGGGAGCAGGCCGTCCAACAGGTAGCGACGCAGGCACGGGCGAGGGTCTGGCCACTGCCGGCCGCTGGGGTTCCCGAGCTGTCCGCGCTCGGCCCGATCCCGAACACCAAGGCGGCGCTCGAGCCCTACCTGGCACAGCTGGGCCAGTACGGCGCAGCGCTGGAGGCCTCCCACCGCGACCTGGCCGCCGCGCTGGCCGAGGTCGGCCGGGCGGAGGACCTGCTCGGTGCGCTGGACGCCAAGGCCCGCACCCTCGGCTGGGCCGGCGACCCCACCCTGACCGGCATCGCCGACCTGCTGCGCAGCCAGTTCGAGGCCACCCCGACAGTGCTGCCGGTGGTCAACGAGCTGCTGGCCGCCTACTCGGCGCGCCTCGACTTCCTGAAGAGCGTCCCGGGGGCCGGCTCGTGAAGTGCCGCCAGCCCGGGTGCACCGGCACCATAGTCGACGGCTACTGCGATGTCTGCGGTCTGCCGCCGGCACCCGGCACCATGCCGGTGGGACGAGGCACCCCGGGCGCGCGGCCGTCCACCACCGCCACCGGGCCGTGCCCCCGGCCAGGGTGTGGCGGACGGATCGTGGAGGCTACTGCGACGTGTGCGGCCTGCCGCCGACGGACCCCCAGCCGTCCGGCGCCACCGCCGCCGTCCCCAGTTCGCTGACCCGGGCGTCCTCCCACCTCGGCTCGACGGCGCTCGGCTCGGCGCGGGCGACCTCATTCGGGGCCCCGGCGGTGCGGCGGCGCCGCAAGGGCCGTACCGGCACCGGACGGATCGGGGCCGGCCTCACCTACGTCCCGCCAGCCCCGGCCATCGACCCGTCCAAGGCGGTGCTGGTGTCGCCCGTCGTGCCCGAGGAACGCCGGGTGTGCCCGCGCTGCGGCGCCAAGGTAGGGCAGTCGAGCGCTGTCGGGGACGGCCGCAGCGAGGGGTTCTGCCCCAACTGCCGCGCCCCGTACTCGTTCACTGCGAAGCTCGCCCCCGGGGACCTGGTGGCCGGCCAGTACCGGGTGGAGGGCGCGCTGGCCCACGGCGGGATGGGCTGGATCTACCTGGCCCGCGACACCAACGTGTCGGGGCGCTGGGTGGTGCTGAAGGGGCTGCTCAACACCGGTGACTCCGACGCCCTCGCGGCGACCATCAGCGAGCAGCAGTTCCTGGCGCGCGTGGAGCACCCGCTGATCGTCGAGATCTACAACTTCGTCACCCACGCCGACGCCGGCTACATCGTGATGGAGTACGTCGGCGGCCGCTCCCTCAAGCAGCTGCTGAAGCAGCGGATGGCGGCCGCCAACGGTGAACCGAACCCGCTGCCGATCGACCAGGCGCTCGCCTTCCTGATCGAGATCCTGCCCGCGTTCAGCTACCTCCACGACCTCGGCCTGCTGTACTGCGACTTCAAGCCCGACAACGTCCTCCAGGTCGGCGACTCGCTGAAGCTGATCGACCTGGGTGGGGTGCGGCACGCCGGCGACGACGAGTCGGCGATCTACGGCACGATCGGCTTCCAGGCCCCCGAGGTGGCCACCGCCGGCGCGTCGATAGCGTCCGACATCTATACGATCGGACGCACCCTGATGGTGCTGTGCGCCGACGTGCCCGGCTACCAGAGCAGCTACGAGTTCAGCATCCCGCCGATCGAGGAGCTGCCGGCCTTCGCCGCCGCGGACGCCGCCTACCGGCTGCTGCTGCGCTGCTGCGCCCCCGACCCCAACGACAGGTTCGCCTCCGCCGAGGAGCTGCGCACCCAGATGCTGGGGGTGCTGCGCGAGGCGGTGGCCGCCAGGACCCACGGCGTGGCTTCGACCGCCGCAGCGTCCGCGCTGTTCGAACCCCCGACCGCCACCGGCGACCAGTTCAGCTGGCGGCAGCTGCCCCGGCTGCGACCCGACGGCAGTGACCCCCAGCTGGCCTGGCTGGCCCGGATCAACATCGACGATCCCGCCGAGCGGCTGGCCGCGCTGGGCGGTGCTCCAGCCCAGTCGGCCGAGGTGCTGCTGGCCCGGGGCCACGCCGCGCTCGAGCTGGGCGACCGGGCGGCGCTCGACAGGTGTGTCAACCAGCTGCTCACCGCCGACCCGTGGGAGTGGCGCGCGGTCTGGCTGGCCGGTCTGGGCGCCCTCGCCGGGCAGGACTACGCGATGGCGAAGTCGTCGTTCAACGCTGTCTATGGGCAGGTGCCCGGCGAGCTGGCCCCCAAGCTCGCCCTGGCGGTGGCCTGCGAACTGGGCGACGAACCCGACCTGGCCGAGAACCTCTACCAGGTCTGCGCCTCCACCGACGCCAACTACGTCACCCCGGCGGCCTTCGGCCTCGCCCGGGTCCGGGCCGGCCAGGGCGACCTGCCGGGGTCGCTGGCGGCGCTCGACCTGGTGCCGAGCACGTCGCGCGGCTACCCGGAGTCACAGCGCCAGCGGGCGGGCCTGCTGGTGTCGCTGGCCGTGGATCCCCCCGGGATCACGAAGGCGCTCGCCGCTGTCAGCTCGTCACGACTTGAGCCACCGGCGGCCGCCCGGTTCGAGCAGGCGCTCTACCAGCGTGCCCTCGAACTCGCCGACTCCGGTCCGATCCACGTCGGCGGCCAGCGGGTGGACGCCGCCCAGTTGCGTGACCTGCTCGAACAGACCTACCGGCGGCAAGCCCGCCTGACCACCGACCCTGCCGAACGGGCGGGGCTGGTCGACCTCGCCAACTCGATCCGACCCTGGAGCCTGCTGTGACCACGGAAGAACCCTGGCCGTTGCTGGGTGGCGGCACCGGCGAGCCGCCCGCCGCGCGGGACGGCCGCTGCCCGACCTGCACCTACCCGGTCGCCGCCTGGGCGAGCTTCTGCGAGGGGTGCGGCGCCCCGCTGCTGCCCACCGAACCGCCACCGCCCCCCGCGGTCACTGTCGGCTCGGCCCAGACCCGACGGCTGGGCGTGTCGGCTCCCGTGGTGAGCTGCCCGCAGTGCGGCGGCACCATCGACGCCGACGGGTACTGCCAGACCTGCGGGGCGAAGGCGCCCAGCCGGCGCGACCACCTGGAGTCCGAACCTGCCGACTGGCTGGCCGGGGTCTGCGACCGGGGCCTGGTCCACTCCCGCAACGAGGACGCGCTCGCGCTGTGGGCCGACCCGTCCGGCCGCAAGGCGGTGCTCGTGGTCTGCGACGGCGTGTCCACCTCGGCCGAGGCCGACGTCGCCTCCCAGGCCGGCGTGGAACGCGCCTGCGCCGTGCTGGCTGAGGCCGTCAAGGCGGCGGGACCCGATACCGGCTTCGCCGAGGCCCTGGTCCAGGCGGCGGCCGAGGCAAATGCCGCGATCACCGACGCCACCACCACGCAGGGCCCGGTCGCCGGCTCTGCCACCTTCGCCGCCGCCGTGGTGTTCGGCGACACCATCCACTACGCCTCCCTCGGCGACAGCCGGGTGTACTGGCTCTCCGACACCGAGCAGGTGCTGCTCACCCGTGACGACTCGATGGCCCAGGAGTTCATCGAGCAGGGGATGGACCGCGAGGAGGCAGAGGCGATGCCGAAGGCGCACGCCATCACCCGCTGGCTCGGCAGCGATGCCGACGACGTGGTGCCGCGCACCGGCACCCACAGTCCCGCCGAGGACGGCTGGCTGCTGGTGTGCTCCGACGGCCTGTGGAACTACGCGTCCGAACCCGCTGCGCTCGCCCTCCAGGTTGCCACGGCGAGCGCCCAGGACGCGTCAGCGATAGGGGTTGCGCGCCGCCTCGTCCAGTGGGCCAATGCCAGCGGCGGCAAGGACAATGTCACGGTCGCCCTCGCCCGCCACCGGGCTAGGCTGGAAGAACCGGTGACCGCCGGGCCGAGTGGGGAAGGGACAGCAAGCGATGGCTGAGTTCACGTCAGCGGTGTACCAGAAC
>JAEZGC010000306.1 GCA_023437345.1 Actinomycetes bacterium | reverse complement strand
ACCAAGGGTGACAACCGGCTCGGCGGCGACGACTGGGACCAGCGGGTGGTCGACTGGCTGGTCACCCAGTTCAAGAACAAGTACGGCGTCGACCTGTCCAAGGACAAGATGGCCCGCCAGCGCCTCCAGGAGGCCGCCGAGCGCGCCAAGATCGAGCTGTCCTCCACCCAGGAGACCTCCATCAACCTGCCCTACATCACCGCCGGGGCCGACGGCCCGCTGCACCTTGACGAGCGCCTCACCCGCGCCGAGTTCCAGCGGATGACCCAGGACCTGCTGGACCGCTGCCGGTCCCCGTTCAACTCGGTGATCAAGGACGCCAACACCTCGGTGTCGAAGATCGACCACGTCATCATGGTGGGCGGCTCGACCCGGATGCCGGCGGTCGTCGACCTGGTCAAGGAGCTCACCGGCGGCAAGGAGCCGCACAAGGGCGTCAACCCCGACGAGGTGGTGGCGCTGGGTGCGTCCCTGCAGGCCGGCGTGCTGAAGGGCGAGGTGAAGGACGTCCTGCTGCTGGATGTCACGCCGCTGAGCCTCGGCATCGAGACCAAGGGTGGCGTGATGACCAAGATCATCGAGCGGAACACCACGATCCCGACCAAGCGCAGCGAGGTCTTCACCACTGCCGAGGACAACCAGCCGTCGGTGATGATCCAGGTCTACCAGGGTGAGCGCGACTTCGCCCGGGACAACAAGTCCCTGGGCAACTTCGAGCTGACCGGCCTGATGCCCGCCCCGCGCGGGGTGCCGCAGATCGAGGTCACCTTCGACATCGACGCCAACGGCATCGTGCACGTCCATGCCAAGGACCTGGCGACCAGCAAGGAGCAGTCGATGACTGTGACCGGCGGGTCGGCGCTCGGCAAGGACGACATCGACCGGATGGTCCGCGAGGCCGAGGCGCACGCCGAGGAGGACCGCAAGCGGCGCGAGGTAGTCGAGATGCGCAACGAGGCCGACGCCCTGGCGTTCCGCACCGAGAAGCTGCTCGACGAGAACGCGGAGTCGCTCACCGACGATGTGAAGTCGCCGGTGGTCGAAGCACTGGACAAGCTGAAGGAGGCGCTGAAGGGCGAGGTCGACGACGCGGTGAAGGCCGCGATGGAGGACCTCAACACCAAGGCGTCGGCGATGGGCCAGGCGATGTACGCCGCAGCCCAGGCCAAGCAGCAGTCCGAGGCGGGTCCGTCCGACCAGGGCGGCCAGCAGTGGACCCAGCCGCCGGCCGACGACGATGTGGTGGACGCCGAGATCGTTGACGAGGACGGTAAGGAAGACAAGTGAGCCAGCCGACTGGTCCCCAGGAGACCCCCGAGACTCCCGGGACTCCCGACGACGCCCCCGGGGTGGCCGACCCGGCCGCTCCGGAGGCTGCGGCGGGCCAGGAACAGCCCGCTGCCGACCCGGGCCAGGAGCGTCAGTCGGGTCCGACCTTCCGCGACCGGCGACGGATCGACCCGCACACCGGCGCCCCCCGCACCACCGCGGGCGGTCCGGCTGCACCAGGCGACGGTCCGGCCGCGCAGGAGGGCGGGCCCCAGGACCCGGTCTTCGCGGCCAAGGTGTCCGAGATGGAGGAGATGGTCGCCGAGCGCACCGCCGACCTGCAGCGGCTCCAGGCCGAGTACGCCAACTACAAGAAGCGGGTCGATCGCGACCGTGGATTGTCGAAAACAGCAGGGATCGAAGCCGTGGTGCTCGACCTGCTGCCGGTCCTGGACAGCATCGAGGCCGCCCGTGAGCACGAGGAGCTGGTCGGGGGCTTCAAGCTGGTCGCCGACGAACTGGAGAAGGTGGCCGCCAAGTACGGCCTCGAGGTGTTCGGCGAGGTGGGCGAGGCGTTCGACCCGCATGTCCACGAGGCCCTGATGCACATGCCCTGGCAGGGCGAGGACGAGATCACCGAGACGACGATCTCTGCGATCATCCAGAAGGGCGTCAGGCTCAACGAGCGGGTGCTGCGCCCGGCGCGGGTCGCTGTGGCGGACCCGTCCTGACGAAGCGACGAGAGGAGGCGCGATGAGCACGAAGGACTGGCTCGAGAAGGACTACTACAAGGTCCTCGGCGTCTCCTCCGACGCCAAGCCGGACGAGATCAAGAAGGCCTTCCGCAAGCTGGCCCGGGAACTCCACCCGGACGCCAACCAGCACAACCCTGAGGCGGAGCGCCGCTTCAAGGAGGTCACCGAGGCCAACGACGTGCTGTCCGACCCGGCCAAGCGCAAGGAGTACGACGACGCCCGCAGCCTGTTCGGCGGCGGGTTCCGGTTCCCCAGGCCCGGCCAGGGGACGGCCGGGCCGTCGATGGACGACCTGTTCCGCAATGTCGGCGACGCCAACCTCGGCGACCTGTTCGGCGGCCTGTTCAGCGGCGCCGGCGGACGGCGGACCGGGCCGACCCGCGGCCCGCGCCGGGGGACCGACATCGAGGGCGAGGTGACCATCGACTTCGTCCAGGCTGTCGAGGGCACCACGGTCACCATGCAGACCGTCTCCGAGGCCCCGTGCGAGACCTGCCACGGCACCGGCGCGAAGGCCGGCACCATGCCGAAGGTCTGCCGGACCTGCCAGGGCAGCGGGATGCAGACCTCCACCTCGGGCGGCATGTTCTCGATCAGCGAGCCGTGCCGTGAGTGCCACGGCCGCGGCCTGGTGATCGAGGACCCGTGCCCGACCTGCGCGGGCTCCGGACGGGGCCAGTCCACCCGCAGCATGCAGGTGAGGATTCCCCCCGGCGTGCTGGACGGCCAGCGGATCCGGCTCACCGGCAAGGGTTCCCCGGGGGAGAACTCGGGGGCCGCAGGCGACCTGTACGTGACCGTCCACGTCCGGCGGCACAAGGTGTTCGGACGAAAGGGCCACCAGCTCACGGTGACGGTCCCGGTCACCTTCGCAGAGGCGGCCCTGGGCGCCGAGATCGACGTCCCCACCCTTGCCGGCGGCCGGGTGCGGCTCAGGATTCCCGCCGGCACCCCGAGCGGACGCACCTTCCGGGTGTCGGGCAAGGGGGCGCCGAACGCCCGCGGTGAGGCGGGAGACCTGCTGGTGACCGTCGAGGTGCAGGTGCCGAAGGCGCTGCCCCCGGAGGCCGCCGACGCGTTGCGCAGCTACGCCGACCTGGCCGGAGGGGGCGACCCGCGCGCCAGGTTGCTGGAGGACGCCCGATGAGCCGCGAGGGTCGGCTGCCGGACCGGATCGACCCGGACGCGCCGATCTTCGTGATCTCGGTGGCCGCCCAGCTGGCGGAGATGCACCCGCAGACGCTGCGCGGCTACGACCGCCTCGGACTGGTGGTGCCCGGACGTAGCCGTGGCCGTGGCCGGCGCTACTCGCTGCGCGACATCGCCCGCCTGCGCCACATCCAGTTCCTCTCCCAGACCGAGGGCATCAACCTCGAGGGGATCCGGCGGATCCTCGCCCTCGAATCGGAGCTGGAAGCCTTGCAGGAGCAGGTGGCCCAGCTCACCAGCCTCGCCGAGCACCTGCACAGCAGCGCCGGCGAGACCCGCCTGTTTACTGCTGCGAGAACCGGCGAAGTGCACCTCGGCGGGTCACGTCCCCGGCCGTTGCGGGCGATCACCCGGTAACGCATGGTCAGCGGCCGCGCGGGTGAGAGTCCTCTCACCGGCGGCAGTTTCGCAGGCCGCGTCCGGCAGGATGGGGCCATGGCCGCCCATAAGACGTCGCTCAGCATCCGGGCGCGCGTCATCGTGGCCGTCATGGTGCTCACCGGGCTGGCGCTGTTGCTCTCCGGCATCGTCATCTACGTGCAGGGCTACATCGGCACCACCAACCGGGTGACCGCCGACCTGGCCCGGGCCGCCGACGAGGTGGCCGTCCTCGCCGGCGGCAACGACCCGGCCACCGGCAAGCCGTTCACCGGAGCGGAGCCGCTGCTGCGGGTGGTGATGCAGCGAGCCGTCCTGCCGCCCTCGGAGGGGTCCTTCGCCATCGTGGGCGACCGGATCCGCTGGACGGCGCAAGCCGGCGTCGAACTGCGTCCGGAGGACGACCCCGAACTTGTGGCTGCGGTCCTGCCGTTGGCCAACAGCCCGCAGGTGTCCCAGGGCGAGCTCGTCACGGCCCTGCGCGACTACCGCTACATAGTGGTCCCGGTCCGGTTCGCCGCCACCGAGGACACCGGCGCGCTGGTGCGGGTGGCCGACATGGCGGCGGAGCGGACGGTGCTGCAGACCGTCTACGTCACCTACGGGCTGGTCGCGCTGGGATCGCTCCTGCTGGTGTCGATGCTGATCTGGCTCTTTGTGGGCCGGCTGCTGCGGCCGCTCAGCTGGATGAGCCAGACCGCCGAGCGGATCACCGACACCGACATCACCCAGCGCATCCCGGTCCGCGGCAACGATGACCTGTCGGCGCTGGCGACCACCGTCAACCACATGCTCGACCGGCTGGAGGGGTCGCTGGCCGGCCAGCGGGAACTGCTCGACGACGTCGGCCACGAACTGCGGACGCCGCTCACCATCGTTCGCGGCCACCTCGAGCTGCTGGACGCGTCCGACCCGGCCGAGGTCGCCGCCACCAGGTCGCTGGTGCTGGACGAGCTGGAACGGATGCGGCGGATGGTCGACGACCTGCTCACCCTGGCCAAGGCCGACCAGCCCGACTTCGTCCAGCCCCGGCCGACCGACGTCGCCCGGCTGGTGGACGAGACCCTGGCCAAGGCGAGCACGCTGGGGGACCGGCACTGGCTGCTCGACGAACTCGCCGACGCCGAGGTCGAGCTCGACCCGCAGCGGGTGGCCCAGGCCCTGCTGCAACTGGCGGCCAACGCGGTCCAGTACTCGGCCGAGGGGTCTCGGGTGGCGATCGGCAGCCGCCTGAAGGACGGCGAGCTGTCGCTGTGGGTGCGCGACGAGGGGGTGGGGATCGCCGAGGAGGACCGTGAGCGGATCCTCGGCCGCAAGGTGACCGGCCCGGCCGGGAAGGGAACCGGGTTGGGCCTCAACATCGTCACGTCGATAGCCAGGGCCCACCATGGCAGGCTTGACGTGGCGTCGGTGCCGGGGGTGGGCAGCAGGTTCACCCTGGTCATCCCGGCTGCAGCGCAGGTCCAGCAGGAGGAGGAGCCGTGAGCCAGATCCTGATCGTGGAGGACGAGCCGCGGATCGCCGCCTTCATCGCCAAGGGGCTCAAGGCCGCCGGGTTCGCCACGCTCGTGGAGCCGTCCGGGGTGGCGGCGGTCCAGCTGGCGGTGGCCGGCGAGGCCGACCTGATGGTCCTGGACATCGGGCTGCCGGACATCGACGGGTTCGAGGTGCTCTCGCGCCTGCGCGGGCAAGGAGTCACGATCCCCGTCATCATGTTGACCGCGCGCTCGTCGGTGGCCGACACCGTGGCGGGGCTGCAGTCCGGGGCCGACGACTACATGCCCAAACCGTTCAGCTTCGACGAACTGTTGGCCCGCATCCAGCTGCGCCTGCGCACCGAGACGCCGGGACCGAACGGCGGCGCCATGGTGCTGACCCACGGTGCCCTGTCGCTCGACCTGCGCACCCGCCGGGCCTCGGTGGACGGCAGGACGGTCGACCTGACGGCACGGGAGTTCACCCTCGCCGAGATGTTCCTGCGCAACCCTGGCCACGTCCTGAGCCGCGAGCAGCTGCTGTCGGGCGCGTGGGGGTACGACTTCGATCCGGGGTCGAACGTCGTCGACGTCTACGTCAGGTACCTGCGGCGCAAGCTGGGCGCCGACCGGTTCGAGACCGTCCGCGGGATGGGGTACCGGCTGGTTTGAGCCGACCCGGGATCAGTCGCCGGAGTCGGCGCTGCGCGGCGAGGCCGGGCTGACCGGGCTCGGCGGGCTCTTGGGGGTCTTCGGGCTGGCCGGGGTCTTCGGCGTCCGCGGTGACACCGTCGTCGTGGCGGTGGGGGCCGTCGTGGCAGTGGCCGACGTCTTCGCGGTGGGTGCTGTGGTCGCGGTCATCGTGGGGGAGCCGCTCGGGCTCGGGGTGGGGCTCGCCTCACCCGGCGCGCCGACGGTGATCGCCGGGCGCGGATCGGCGTTGGCCGGGGTCATCGCGGCGAGTGCTGTGACGCCGGCGACGCAGGTGCCGACGCCGAGGGCGCCCGACACCGCCCAGGCGATGGCTGACTTCGACAGTGGCATGAGATGGCCTCCTTGTGACGCTGCCACGCTATCCGGGCCGGATGAGGGCAACCCGGCGGCTGAATGAGAGTTCTCTCATCTGGCGCGGGAGCCGGGGTGTGGTGCGCGCCGCGGCTACAGCGCGCTGATGGCGAAGTGCTCGGCGATCGCGAGGCGGCGTTCGGCCTGGTCCGGTTCGGCGCCGGAGACCAGGCTGAGCAGCACGCCGGCGGTCCTGGCGCGCAGCTCGGCGGCGTCCACCCGGCGTTCGAAGGCATGCTGCCAGGCGTCGAGCACCTCCGGGACACGGGGATAGGCTGCCGGATCGAGGGCGGGCAGCACGGCCAGGTGCGCCAGGCA
The DNA here is from genome assembly GCA_023437345.1 of Actinomycetes bacterium. Lineage (GTDB taxonomy): Bacteria > Actinomycetota > Actinomycetes > Propionibacteriales > Propionibacteriaceae > Propionicimonas. The sequence continues at coordinate 862 of JAEZGC010000306.1, read as the reverse complement.
GCAGGCCAGGTCGTCCTCGCGCAGCCCCGGCCCGACAGAGTCGATGTCGATGACGCGCAGGATGTCGTCGTCGACGAAGACGTTGGCCTCGTAGAAGTCGCCGTGGGTGGCGACCACCGGGCCGTGCCGGCCCCGGTCCAGGACCTTCACGATGATGCCCACCAGGGCGTCGATCCGTTCGGTGGCGGAGGGCAACTGCTGGCGGGCGGTAGCGGCGTGGAAGTCGAGGTTCTCGGTCCACGACGAGCGCCGCGGCAGGTCGAGGACGCCGGTCGGGAGCCGGTCCAGCAGCGCGACCAGGTCGGCCGCCGTGGGCAGTGCGGCGGAGCCGCGCTGCCAGTCGACCAGCACCCGGGCCAGGGAGGCGCCCGGGATCGCCGGTGACAGCAGGACGCCAGGTGCCGGCCGGGCCAGGATCGGGACCGTCAGGTCGGCGGCGGCGAGCAGTTGCTGGCGCACGGCGAGCCGGTCGTCGTACCCGGGGCGCATCACCTTCAGGTAGAAGTCGCTGTCGTCGGCGCTCGCCCGCAGCACGGCCCGGCGCAGCGGTCGGTAGGCGAGCAGGTCGACGTGGAGGGCTGCCGGGGTGGCGGCCCCGGGTCGGGCCGCGTCCAGCCACGCCAGGACGGTCGCCGGGTCGCAGGCGGGGGCCAGGCCCGGCAGCCGGGGGTCGGCGGGGTGGCGCCAAACCCGCAGGGTGAGGTCACCGCGGCTCAAGGTGGCGACGGCGTCGCCTGCCACGTCGGCGGTGGTGGCCAGCAGGTGCTCGGTCCGGTCCGGTCCGCCGTCGGCTGCCCAGGTGACGGTGTAGATCGCAGTGACCTCCGAGCCCGGACGGTAATGGAGGTCGTCCAGCCCGGCG
>JAEZGC010000284.1 GCA_023437345.1 Actinomycetes bacterium | reverse complement strand
CACGGTGTCGACGATCTTCTTCGCCGAGGAGTCGATGACCTCGTGGTCGTAAGCCCGGAGTCGGATCCGGATCTTCTGTCCCGCCACTGGATGTCCTTCTTCTCGTCGTTGCTCTCCCGGTGCATCTCTCCGAGCGAGCTGTTCCTCCGACCCCCGCGGTCGGGCGTGTCGGGCCTGTTCTGGGCCGCGCATGACCGAAAGCTGATTGGTCGTGGTAGGGCCCGGCACCTGCGCACCAGACTCGCCGGAGGGCCGCCTGGGCAGGCGTCCCCGTCGGAGCAACCTCACGATTCTCCCATGTGGGCAGCCGGGATGCAAAATCAGGGCGCTGCCCGCACAATGGCCCGGTGCCGAACTCCCCGCTGACCGCCGCCGACCCGCGTCCTGCCCGTCTCTCGCTCGGGATCACGCTGGGACTGGGCGCTTCGCTGGCCTTCGCCACCTCGGGGGTGTTCGCCCGTCCGCTGTTCGAGGTGGGCTGGACGCCGGGCGCTGCAGTGTTCTGGCGGGTGCTGATCGCCTCGGCTGTGATGCTGCCGGCCGCACTGGTGATGATGCGGGGTCGCTGGCGGGTGATCCTTGCCGAGTGGCGCACGATTGTGGCGTTCGGGGCGCTGGCGGTGGCGACTGCCCAGCTGATGTTCTTCGCCGCGGTGGACCGGATGGATGTCGGGATCGCGCTGCTGCTGGAGTACATGGCGCCGGTGCTGCTGGTGGTGGTCGCGTGGGTGCGGACCAGGCGCCGACCGGTCCCGCTGGTGACGGCCGGGGTGGTGGCTGCGGTGGCCGGCCTGGTGTGCGTGCTGGACCTGACCGGGGCGACCCCCGACCCGCTCGGCGTGCTGTTCGCCCTGTGCGCGATGGTGGGGGCGGCGTCCTACTTCGTGCTGTCGGCCCGCCCCACCCCGCTGCCCCCGCTGGCGCTGGCCGGGCTCGGGCTGGCGGTCGGCGCCGTGGTGCTGGGGGTCGCGATCCTGATCGGGGTGCTGCCGTACCAGGCGCCACTGGTGCCGGTCACCATGCTGGGCGCCACCTTGCCGTGGTGGGTGCCGGTGGCGGTGGTGGCGCTGGTCGCTGCAGCGCTGGCCTACTCCCTCGGGGTGGCCGGGATCACCTTGATGGGCGAGCGGTTGTCGTCATTCGTCAGCCTGTCCGAGGTCCTGTTCGCGGTCGTGCTGGCGGCGCTGCTGCTGGGCGAGGTCCCGTCCGCGGTCCAGTTGGTCGGCGGCGTCCTGATCGTCGCCGGTGTCGTCCTGGTCAGGCTGGCCGCCGGACGCACCCCGGACGTGGCGCCGGAGCCGGCGCTGCGGCAGTCCGGGCCGTCGCCGCTGGCGTCCGAGTCGGTGGTCTCCCGCGACTGACCCCCGTCGAGGGCTCCCCAGCCAGCGAATGGTGGCCCTCGACGGAGGTGGTCACGTGAGGAGGCCGGTGGGGCGCTACTGGCCGGCGCGCTTGCGGATCGCCGCCCACTCGTCGCGCAGGCCGACGGTGCGGTGGAACAGCATCCCTGCCGCGTCCTTGGCGAAGTAGCCCAGCCGCTCGAACTGGACCACCTCGCCAGCGGAGAGTTCGGCAAGGGCCGGCTCCACCTGGCAGTCGGTGAGCAGTTCGACGGAGGACGGGTTGAGGTCGTCCATCGGGTCGCCGGTCGCCTCGCCGGGCACCTCTGCGGTGAACAGCCGGTCGTACAGCGCCACCTCGGCCGCGACTGCGTGCCGCGCCGACACCCAGTGCATGGTCGACTTCACCCGCCTGCCGTCGGGGGCGTCGCCGCCGCGGGTGGCCGGGTCGTAGCTGGCGTGCACCGCGACCACCTCGCCGTCGGCATTCTTCTCGACCCCGGTCGCGGTGATCAGGTAGGCGCCGCGCAGCCGGACCTCCCGCCCAGGCGACAGCCGGAAGAACTTCGGCGGCGGCATCTCGGCGAAGTCCTCAGCCTCGATGAACAGCTCGCCGCTGAACGGTGCGGTCCGGGTGCCGTCGGCAGGGTTCTCGGGGTTGTTGACCAGCTCGAACCACTCGACCACCGGCTCGCCGTCGGCGTCGGTGGGCCAGTTGTCGATCACCAGCCGCACCGGACGCAGCACCGCCATCCGTCGCTGCGCCACCCGGTTCAGTTCGGTGCGCACGAAGGACTCCAGCTCCTCGAGGCTGTGCCGGGAGTTGGTCTTGGTGATCCCGATGTGGGTGCAGAACGCCCGGATCGCCGCCGCCGGGTAGCCGCGGCGGCGCAGCCCACGCAGCGTCGGCATCCGCGGGTCGTCCCAGCCGTCCACCACCTCGTCGTTGATCAGCTGCAGCAGCTTGCGCTTGGAGGTGATCGTGTTCGTGAGTTCGAGTCGGGCGAACTCCAGCTGGCGCGGCTTCTCGAACGGCAGGTCGAGGTGCTCGAGGAACCAGTCGTACAGCGGCCGGTGCGAGACGAACTCGAGGGTGCACATCGAGTGGGTGACGCCCTCGATGGCGTCTGACTGGCCGTGCGCCCAGTCGTAGGTCGGGTAGATGCACCACGTGTCGCCGGTGCGGAAGTGGTGGCCGCGCCGGATCCGGTACATCACGGGATCGCGCAGCTGCATGTTCTCGGCCTGCATGTCGATCCGGGCCCGCAGCACCTTGGCGCCGTCCGGGAACTCCCCCGCCTTCATCCGGCGGAGCAGGTCGAGGCTCTCGGCGGCGGGACGGTCGCGGTACGGGCTTTCGATCCCCGGCTTGCCGTAGCCGCCGCGCTGGGCCGAGATGGTCTCGGAGTCCTGCTCGTCGACGTAGGCCAGGCCGCGCTCGACCAGCGACTCGGCCCAGCCGTACAGCTGGTCGAAGTAGTCGGAGGCGTGCAGCACCTGGGCGGGGGTGAAGCCCAGCCACGCGATGTCGGCCAGGATCGCCTCTGCGTACTCGGCTTCCTCGGTGTCGGGGTTGGTGTCGTCGAACCTGATGTTGCAGGTGCCGCCGAACCGCTCGGCGATGCCGAAGTCTGCGGTGATCGCCTTGGCGTGGCCGATGTGCAGGTAGCCGTTGGGCTCGGGTGGGAACCTGGTCTGGACGCGACCCGAGTACGTCCCGTCGGCGTTGTCGCGGGCGACGGCGTCGGCGACGAAGTCACCGGCTGACGAGGTCTCGGGCATGGTCATGCCCTAGATGCTATCGCCGTCGCGACTGGCCTCTGACCGCGGGTGGCGGCTCAGCAGAGGACGGCGCCCAGCCGCGCAAGGCTGGACTCGCGGCCCAGCAGTTCCATCGACTCGAACAGCGGCGGGGAGACGTTCGAGCCGGTGATCGCGATCCGCACCGGACCGAACGCGAACCGCGGTTTGAGACCCAGCCCGTCGACCAGCGCGGTGCGCAGCGCGGCCTCGATGGCGGAGTGGCTCCAGTCGGTGAGCGGGTCAAGAGCCGACCGGGCGGCCCCGACCACAGTGGCGAAGTCCGGTCCGGCCTTGGCCACCGCGTCGGGGTCGACAACCAGGTCGTCGTCGGCGGTGAACAGGAACCCCAGCTTGGGCAGCGCGTCGGCCAGGGTGACCATCCGCTCCTGAACCAGCGGGATCGCGCGGGTCAGCAGTTCGACCCGCGCCGGGTCGGCCGCCGGCCACTGCGCCGTCCACGAAAGGTACTCCAGCAGCCGTTCGGCCAGCTCTGCCGCGGTCAGCGAGCGGATGTAGTGGCCGTTGAGCCAGTTCAGCTTGTCGAGGTCGAAGATGGGCCCGACTGTGTTCACCTTGCGCCAGTCGAAGTGTGCGACGAACTCGTCGAAGCTCGCGACCTCGGACGCGTCGTCGGCAGGCGGGTAGGCCAGCAACTGGAGGAAGTTGCGCAGTGCCTCCGGCAGGTAGCCCTGCTCGCGGAACCAGGTCAGCCGGGCCGCCGGGTTCTTGCGCTTGGAGATCTTCGACTTGTCGGTGTTGCGCAGCAACGGCATGTGGGCGAACGCCGGCGGTTCCAGCCCGAGCCAGCGGTACAGCAGCAGGTGCTTGGGGGTCGAGGAGATCCACTCCTCGCCGCGCACCACGTGGGTGATCCCCATCAGGTGGTCGTCGACCACCACCGCCAGGTGGTAGGTCGGGAAGCCGTCGGCCTTGAGGATCACCTGGTCGTCGGGGAACGGGGCGTTGACGGTGCCGCGGATCACGTCCTGGAAGGACGTCGGGGCGTCCTGCGGCACCAGCATCCTGACCACCGGTGTTTCACTGAAGCCGGGCAGCGCCGCCCGCTCGTCCCGGGTCTTGCCCAGGCACAGCCGGTCGTACCCGGTCCCGGTCTTGTCCTTCGCCTGCTGCTCGCGCAGGTCGGCGAGCCGCTGCGCCGAGCACCAGCAGTGGTAGGCGTAGCCCTCCTCCAGCAGCCGGTCGACGAAGGGACGGTAGGTGTCCAGCCGCTCCGACTGGCGGTACGG
>JAEZGC010000238.1 GCA_023437345.1 Actinomycetes bacterium | reverse complement strand
CCTCACCGTCGGATTGCCCACCGCCGCCTTCATCCTGGGCGGGGCCGCCGCCCGCGGCGGTACGACCGGTAGACGGCTGCCGCTGCTGGTCTCGGCCTGGTCGGCGACCACCGCCGCGCCGCTGGCGTTCCTCGGCTACCTGCCCTGCCCCGAGGACGGGCCACCGGTCTGGGAGGCGATCAACTCCACCCTGTCGCTGTTCTTCGGCAGCTTCGAGAAGCCCTTCGGGCCCGGCGAGGCCTGCGTCTACCCCACCCCGCTCGGGATGCACGTCGCGCGCGGGTTCGCCCTGCTGGCCACCGCGTCCGGGGCGATCTCGGTGCTGCTGACCGTGTCGCGGTCCCAGCTCGACCGGCTGTCGGTCTACCGGGCCCGTTCGCTCACCGTCGTGGCGGGACTCGACGGGCCGTCGTGGGAACTTGTCGACCACCTCGCCGTCGAGCGGTCGGCCGGCCACCGCACCGTCCTGCTCACCTCCGGGCCCGACCCGGCAGTGGTGGAGCGGGCGAGGGCCGCCAGGCTGCTGGTCCTGCGCACCGACCCCGACGACCTGCTGGGACTGCGGGAGGGCGTCCGGCCGGCGCGGGTGGACCGGGTCTACCTGCTCGCCGGTGACGACACCTTGAATCGGGCGCGGGCCGCGGCGCTGCGCGCCCTGGTGCGCACTGCCGACCGGCCTGCCGACGCGGGGCCGCTCACCGTGGTCGCCCGGATCGACGACCCCTGGCATGCCGACGAGTGGCGCAAGTCGCTGGTCGGCGACCCCCTGGTCGCCGCCGATGCGGTCGGGCTGTACGAAGCCACCTCGAGTTCGCTGCTCGGCACGCTGCGGCGCCAGCCGACCCGCACCCTGCTGATCGTGGGTGACGGCCCGCTCACGCTCGCGCTGTGCGCCGAGTTGTCCCAGCTGGGACGGGAGCTGCGCTTCCTGGGCGACGCCGCGGCGCTGCCCGCGGTGACGGTGTTGTGCCCCCGCGCCAGCGAACTGGTGGACGACCACCGGGTGCTGCAGCGCCGGTTCGCCTCCGACCCGCTCGCCGTCACCGCGGTCGACGCCGAGGCGACGCTGCCCGCCGTCCTCGACCTGATCGGCCAGTCACCGGACCCCGCCGTCGTGATCACCCAGCGGGACACCCGGCTGGGCACCCAGCTGGGGATCCGGCTGCCGGCGCTGCGGGTGTTCGAACTCGCCGCCGGAAGCGATGTCGCCACCCCCGAGGTGACCACTGTCGGGTCCGTGGTCTCCTTCGGGCTCTCGCTCGCGGCTCCCGAGGGGGACGAGGACGCCTGGGAGCGCGCCGCCCGGCTGATCCATGAGCGCTACCGGCGCCGCTACCCGCAAGCCCGGCTGGCAGTCCCCTGGGAGAAGCTCCCCGAGTTCTACCGGCAGTCGAACCGGCGCCAGCTTGGCGTCGTCCGCCGCGGCCTGGCGGCGCTCGGGCGCACCTGGTCGCCCACCCGGGCCGAGACCGTGGAGTTCGACGAGAGCCGGCTGGAGTCGGCCGAGCCCGACCTGGTGATCACCGAGGGCATCGCCCTGTTCGACCTCACCGAGGACGAGCTGGCCGACCTCGCCAAGGTCGAGCACGAGTCGTGGGCGCGGCACTACCGGGCGGCCGGCTGGACGCCCGCCGCCATCCGCGACGACAGTGCCAGGCAGCACCCCGACCTGCTCGCCTGGTCGGAGCTGCCGGCCCAGCGGCGGCGCAGCGCGATGGCCGGGGTCGTCGACACACTGCTGCAGCTTCGGGCGCTCGGGCACCGCGCGGTCCGTCCGGTCGCCGACCCGGGGGGCTGGCGACGGTTCCAGCGGGTCGGCGAGGTGACCGCACGGCGCCTCACCGAGCGGCACGCCTGGCGCGCCCCGACCGGTGAGGAGCTGACCGGCCAGCCGGGCGACTGGCTGGTGACCGATGCGTCAGGGCGCAAGCGGACGGTGACCGACGCCAGCTTCCGGGTGAGCCACCGGCACCTGGCCGACGACCGCTGGGAACGCACCTCCCAGATGGAGGCGCGACCGGCCCGGCCCGGCGAGGTGGTCCAGACCCAGGAGGGAGTGACCACCGCCGGCGAGGACGGCTGGGTGGTGCGTGACGCCGAGCAGAACTACTGGATAGTCCCCGAGGAGCAGTTCCGCGCCGGCTACCGGCCGCTGTGACCCTTCGGCCCCCGGCCGCGGCGGCTACGCCGGCCAGCGGGACAGTTCCACGGTGAACTCGCCGGTGTTGTCTTCAAGCACGCCGTCGTTCACCTGCAGTTCCAGCGTCCCGTCCGCGGGGCAGGTGAGGGTTCCCGAGCTGCCGACCAGGAACGGATCGCCGTCCGCCACCCGGCCGAGCAGGGCCCGGTGGGCGGCGCTGCGCAACACCGCGCCGGGGAACACCTCGCCGTCGCGCAGCCGCACGCCGTCCGGGCCGCCGTTGGTGTCAGGGGCGGCGTCCTGCGCGCCCGCGATACCGGTGGCGCTGACCCGGAAGGCCTCCCCGTCGGTGCACTCGAAGCCCGAATCCAGCCAGCTCGCGGTCGCCGGCACCACTACCTGCACCGTCGAGAGGTCGCCGGCGGTCAGGTCGTCCCTGGAGATCAGCTCGGCGGTGAGGGACCCCGCCGGCACCGCGTCGGCAAGGCTGTTCATCCCCAGCTCGAGCTCCCCGGTCCCTGGACAGACCACCGTGCGGGTGTCACCGACGTAGAACCACTCGCCGCCGACCCTGCCGATCAGGGCCTCCAACGGAGCCTGCGGCACCGGTGCTGACGCATCGAACCAGCCTGCGCTGCCGTCCGGGCCGGCCTGCCGGTCGGCCACCGTGGTCTGTCCGGCAGCGGTCAGCGACAGCACCCGTCCGGGCGTGCAGGCCACGCCGGTGCCCACCTCCAACCTGTCGACGGAGATGGTTTCGGCAACCGGTTGCAGCACCGTCGGCGACGGGACCGGCGACGGGGTCGGCACCGGGGTGGGGGGCCGGTTGCCGAGCAGCAGCCAGGCGGCGATCCCGCCGGCCACCACCAGGACCCCCGCACCTGCCAGCAGCAGACCGCGGCGGGCCCCTGACGAAGCCGCCGCGGGTGCGGGCGGCAGCGCGGGTGGCGGCGAGACAGGCTGGGTTTTCGGGGGTTCGGGCCGGACTGGCACCTGCGGCGCGACGGACTCGGCCGGCTGATTGGCCTCGGCGGGCTGGAGGGCTTGCTGAGCGTCGGGGAGGGGTTCCACCGGTGCGACAGGCGGCGAGGTGGGCTCGTCAAGACTCGGCACCGGCACCTCGGCCGCAGCAGTGTCGGGAGCTGGCGCCTCCCGGTGGAGCTCCGCGGATCCTGGCGGCTCGCCGGGCTCAGGCGCCGCCGGCGCCGGTTCGGGCGGCGCGAGCGGGACGGACTGGGCGGCCGACCCCGACTCGGGCATTACCTCCGGCTCAGCCGCCGGCCCCGCCTCAGGCACCACCTCCGGCTCAGCCGCCGGCCCCGCCTCAGGGACCACCTCCGGCTCAGCGACCGGCCCCGGCGGCGGCAAGACCTCCGGCTCAGCTACCACCGCCGGCTCAGCGACCGCCTCCGCATCCGCCGTCCGCAGCGCACCCTCCAGCGCTTCGAACAACCTGTCGAGGTTGAACCCGGTCGGGTTGATCTCTATCGCCTGACGACGGGTGATCCCGGCCAGGTCGGCCGGCAGCTGCGCCGACTTCGGCATCCTGGCCCCGTCCACCAGGATCGGCACCACCAGCACCCCACGGTCGAGAGCTGTCGCCACCTCGAGCCTGACGAAGTCGTCAGGGTCGTCGATCCGACGGTTCCCGTCCTCGTCGGCGACCTCCATCCAGTGCGGGCCGATCATCGCCAGCAGCACCCGGCAGGAGCCGACCACGTCGGAGATCCGAGCGACGAAGTCCTCGCCGGGAGCTATGTTGTCGACGTCCTTGAAGACCTGCGAGACACCGAACCGCTCGCACAGCGCTTCGTACAGTTGGCGGGCGGGCCACGCGGTTTCCTGCCGCCGGTAGCTGATGAAGATCCTGCCGTCTGTCGCCACGAGTGCCCCCTCAACCGGGGAAGGGCTCCCGGGACGGGGCCGGGAGTTGATGACGTCATGCTAGGACGCGGCGCGCCCGGCGCCCACCTGCCTCCCGGGTGGCAATCTTTCCCAAGCCCGCGGACGGGCGTTCAGTCGGTCCAGCTCCAGACCGCCGCAACGCTCTCCCGCAGGTAGCTGGACGGCCACACGTACCACCGGGTGTCGGTGTGCAGGTGGCTGGCGTCCAGCCCTGCGCGCGCTGCTGCCCGCGAGGCGCGCCAGACGTGGTACTCGTTGGTGACGAAGGCGACCCGGTACCCAGGCGCCAGCCGGTCGTCCAGCAGCGCCTTGGCGAAGGCGAAGTTCTCCGCAGTCGAGCTCGAGCGGTCCTCCACGAGGATCGCGCGCGCGTCGACCCCCCGCTCGGTCAGGTAGCGCCGCGCGGCCAATGCCTCGGGGAGGTCCTCCTGCGGACCCCGCCCGCCGGTCACCACCAGCACCGCGTCAGGGTTGCGCTGGTGGTAGTCGATCGCCAGGTCGAGGCGCTCGGCCAGCGACGGCGACACGGTGCTGCCGTGGACTGCTGCGCCCAGCACCACCAGCGCGTCCTCGCGGTAGTCGGCGTCGTCGATCATCCCGACGCCGGCCAGCAGGGCTGACACTATCGACAACACCGCCGCCAGCCCGATCGCCGGCAGGCTCACCCAGCGGGAACCCGACAGCCGCGCCCACGCGCCGAAGGCGATCAACAGCGCCGCCAGCACCAGCTGCATCACCACCCCGGCGTTCAGATTGGCAGTCACGGTGAGCCACACGCCGTTCGCCGCCAGAATCGCCCCAACAACGACAAGAAATCCCCGCCACACCATCTCGCACCGCCCCCACGTCCGCGTCGATGATGACGCCATCCTAGGCAGCCGGCGGCTCCGGCGGAGCGGAATCGTGAGGTTGGCTCAGCCGGTGGCCACGGCCCGGACCGCCGAGCCGGACGGGGCTGCCGCGTCCGCGGCCTCAGCGCGCAGCAACAGATGGCGGCGGTGGAACCAGGACGCCAGCACCGGCAGCAAGGCCCCGATCCACGCCAGCGGTGCCGCGAGCGCCACCCCGAGGAAGCCGAGCGGGGCGACCAGCAGCAGTCCGGCCCCTGCCCGCAGCGCGAGCTCCATGAAGCCCGCCAGGGTGGGGACTGCGGTCGCACCGAGGCCCTGGATCGCGTGGCGCAGCACGAACAGGCTGGCAAGGATCGGGTAGAGCAGCCCCTGCACGATGAGGTACTGGTGAGCCAGCTCGATGACGCCGGACTCCTCAGGCCCGACGAAGATCGCCACAATCGGGCTTCCGAATCCGATGATCACGGCACCGAGCGTCAGCGCGAGCCCCCAGGTGAGCAGGCTGGCCCGCAGCACGCCGGAGCGGATCCTGGCCCATTGCCCCGCGCCGCGGTTCTGCGCGACGTACGTGCTGAGCGCCATCCCGAACGAACTCAGCGGCGCGACGGCCACCTGGTCGACCCGCATCGCCGCGGTGGCCGCCGCCACCGACTCCGCGCCGAGCCCGTTGATCGCCGACTGAAGGACGACGGCGCCGATGGCGATCACCGACAGCTGGAAGCCCATCGCCAGCCCTGGCCGGATGGATTCCCCCGGCTCGCCGGGCAGCGGCGTCCAGTCACCGCGCCGCAGGTGGAGTTGCGGCATCCGGCGGGCGACCAGCCACAGGCACAGCAGCACCGAGACGAACTGGGCGATCACCGTGGCCAGCGCGGCGCCGGCGACACCCAGCTGGAAGCTGCCGATGAACAGCACCACCAGCCCGACGTTCAGGAGGCAGGAGATCACCAGGAAGACCAGCGGCGTCCGGCTGTCACCCAGCGCGCGGATGATCGCGGCCAGGAAGTTGAAGGCCATACACACCGGCGCGCCCCAGCAGGTGATGGTGAGGAAGGTGGTGGCATCGGCCAGCAACGGCTCGGGCGTCGCCAGCAGCCGCAGCACCGGCCCCGCGCCGAGCATCCCGACCGTGGTGAGCCCGACCGCGACCGCGGCCGAGACCAGCACGCCGATCGCCACGTGGCGGCGCATCGCTGCCAGGTCACCGGCCCCGAAGGCGCGGGCCACCGGGATCGCCAGGCCCGCGGCCGCCCCGAAACTGAAGCCGAGCAGCAGGAAGACCAGCGAGCCGGTCGAGCCGACGGCGGCCAGCGCGTCCACCCCGACCATCCGGCCCACGACGGCGGCGTCGGTGAACTGGTACAGCTGCTGGAAAAGGTTGCCGATCAGCAGGGGCAGCGTGAACAGCACGATCACGCGCGTCGGACGTCCGACTGTCAGGTTCCCGGTCATGGCTGGTTCTTCGGGCGCCGGCCCGAGGTGTCGAAGGTGTGGTGCTACGTCTCGCTCCAGCGGTGGGGTGACCAGCAGTCAGCGGGCAAGGGTCAAGGCTAGCGGTCCGGGCTGCCGCGCGCGGGCCGCGTCCGCCGATTCGGCAGCGGCAGTGGCGTCGCAGCGATACTGGGACCGCCCAACCTCGCCTCCGATGAGCCGCACAATCCGGGACGAGCCGCAGGCTCGCGTGGATAGTGCACACCAACCCGCCCCACACCCCGGATTATGTCGGGGTCGTCTTGCCCGGGGGTCGTAGGGTCGAGCCATCTGACCAGCTGCGGACGGGGGTCGGCAGCCGGTCGTCCGCCCGAGACGGTTGAGCACAGGAGCGCAGCATGACCCAGCCCGTCATCACCGACAACGCCGCGGCCAGCCGGTACGAGGCCCACATCGACGGCGTCCTCGCCGGCTACGCCGAGTACCAGCTCACCGACCACCTCGTGGTGTTCACCCACACCGAGGTGGATCCGGCCTTCGAGGGTCAGGGCGTCGGCTCGGCGATCGCACGGCACGCGCTGGACGGCCTGGCGGCGGGCGGCGAGCGCAAGGCGCTGCCGGTCTGCCCGTTCATCAAGGGCTGGATCGAGCGCCACCCCGAGTACCTCGACGTCACCTACGGCGCCCAGGCGTCCCGCGCCGACTGAGAGTGCCCCGGGCGAGAGCCCACTTGACCCTGACGCTGGGTCAAGGTTGCAGCCTGATCCGGTGAACCGCTCAGCCACCCTCCCGCTCTACCTGACCGCCACCGCCACGTCGCTGTTCGGCAATGCCTCGATAGCGATAGTGCTGCCCTGGCTGGTGCTGGAACGCACCGGAAACCCCGCGCTTGCCGGCACCGTTGCCGCGGTCAGCGCGGCACCGGCGGCGATCGCAGCCTTCGCCGGCGGCCACCTGATCGACCGGGTCGGCCGGCGCCGGATGTCGGTGCTGTCCGATGCCGGCTCGGCCGTGGCGGTCGCGGGGCTCGCCGTGGTCGACGCAGCCGTCGGGCTCGACCTGTTCTGGTTCATCGCGCTCGGAGTGCTGGGTGCCGTGTTCGACGTGCCCGGGATGACCGCCCGCGAGACCCTGCTGGCCAACGTGGCCGAGACGTCGGGGGTGAGCCTTGAGAAGATCGCCTCGCTGCGCGGCATGCTGTTCGGGTTGTCCTTCCTCGCCGGGCCGGCGCTGGCCGGGTGGCTGTTGACTCTGTTGCCCGCCATCGGGGTGGTGTGGATCACCGCTGCCTGCTCGGGGCTCGCCGCGCTCGCGATCGGGGTCATGCCGCTCACCGCCGGCCAGCCAGCGACGGCGGCAGCGGCGGACAGCTCGCCGCTGGCCGGCCTTGCGCTGATCCGGCGCAGCCGACCACTGGTCTCGATGCTGGTGATCAGCCTCGCCTCGACGCTGCTGGTCGCCCCCCTGCTCAGCGTCGTCCTGCCCGCGCACTTCAACGCCCTCGCGGCCCCCACCCTGCTCGGCCTGTGCCTGTCGGGGTACGCGGTCGGGACGATGGCGGGGTCCGGCCTGTACGGCTGGCTGTTCGGCACCCGGCGATGGGGGGCCTGGGTCAGCGCCAACCTGCTCTACATCGTGTCGGGCGTACTGATCGCCACCCTGGCAGGCTTCTGGCCGGTCGCCGCCGGCATGGTGGCCGCCGGGCTGGGCTCCGGCCTGCTGCAGCCGATCACCACCGTGCTGCTCACCGAACAGGTGCCCGACCACCTGCGCGGCCGGGTGTTCGGCACGTACTCCGCCCTCGCCCTGGTCGCCAGCCCGCTCGGGCTAGGGGTGATGGCCGCCGTCCTGGCCGGCGCCGAGTTGCGGGTCGGCGCCTGGCTGCTCGCAGCCGGCTGGGTGGTCGTCGGCTGCTACTCGCTGGTGGCGCCCGGGATCACCGACTACATTCGCGCCACAAGCAGAGGGAGCGCGCATGCTGACCATCGGCCAGTTGGCTGACTACGTCCGCGTGACCCCGCGGGCCATCCGGCACTACCACGCGCTCGGGCTGCTGCCCGAGCCGCCGCGGACCGCCGGCGGCTACCGCAGCTACGGCGCCCAGGACGTCATCGACCTGCAGCGGATCAAGACCCTCGCCGACGCCGGCGTCCCGCTCGCCCGGATCCAGACGCTGACCCACGCCGGGCCGGACGCGCTGCGGGCCGCGATCGAGGACGTGGACGCCAGCCTGCAGGCAAGGATCAGTGACCTGCAGCGGACGCGGCAGACCCTCGCCGCCCTCGCCGACAGCAGCACCGAACCCTTCCTTCCCCCCGAGCTCAGCGCAATGCACGACCGGATGCGCGAGCTCGGGGTCTCCGAGCGCACCCTCGCCATGGAGCGCGAGGCGTGGATCCTGATCCAGGTGCTGTTCCCGGAGGTGGTGCTGCCCTGGCTCAGATCCCAGACCAGGCTGCTGGACGACCCCGACTACGCCGAGCTGTATCTACTCACCGACAGCGCCTTCGACTGGCCGCCCGACGACCCCCGGATCGAGCAGGCCGCGCAGCGCACGATCGCCTGGATCCGGGCCGCCTACGCCGACGCCGAGCCGGCTGACTCCGCGCAGTGGGGCGAGGACCCGACCGCCTACCGACTCGTCACCCAGTACCGCCGCAATGCATCACCTGGCTGGCGCCGCCTGATGGAGCGCGTCGAGGAGCTTGCGGCACAGGACGTCCGTGGGACGTCCGAACCCGGCTGATCGGGGGCAGGGTGCCGGTCGTCAGGCCGAGGCGCTAGCGTGCAGCGGGTGAGAGTCACCCTTCGTGAGGTTCGCGATGACGACCTCGAGGTGCTGTACCAGAACCAGGCCGACCCGCAGTCGGGCGCGATGGCCGGGGTCGCGGTCCGTGACCGGGCCGGCTTCCTCGCCCACCAGGCCAGGGTCGACGCCGATCCGGTCGCCGTGCGACGGGTGATCCAGTTGGACGACGGGACCGTCGCCGGCGACATCGCCTCCTGGTGCGACGCCGACAGCGGCGACCGCGTGGTCGGCTACCGGATCGGGCGGCAGTACTGGGGCCAGGGGATCGCCAGCGCGGCGCTGCCCCTCTTCCTGGCTGAACTGACCGAGCGGCCGCTGTACGCCCACGTCCTCGAGTCGAATATCCGATCGGTCCGGGTCCTCGAAAAGTGCGGCTTCGTCAGGCTCGCCGAGGACGACCCGCACAACGACGACCCGGAGACCCTGGGCTACGTCCTGGCCTGAACCGGACCACCCGGCTAGCGACGGGCAGGGCAGTTTCGGTGGCTGGGCAGACTTGACCCATGCCACAGCTCCCCTGCCGGTCCGGTGAGTCGCGATGATCGACGTCCAGCGCAACCTCGGACTGCTGCTGCGGGAACGGGTCGCGGGCTCGGACGCGGCCACCCGAGCGGCTGAGATCTGGGGCAAGCCCGGTCCGCGGTGGTTCCAGCGCGGCGAGCCGATCTGGCGGGTCCACCTCGACGCGTCCATGTTCGTCGGTGGCCTGACCGCGCTGCTCCTGCAGTCCCTCCACCCGCAGGCGATGGCCGGTGTGGCGGGCCACAGCGGCTACAAGTCCGACCCGTGGGGCCGGCTGCAGCGGACCAGCCACTACATAGCGATGACCACCTACGGCACCATCCCCGACGCCGA
Source organism: Actinomycetes bacterium (assembly GCA_023437345.1). Taxonomy (GTDB): domain Bacteria; phylum Actinomycetota; class Actinomycetes; order Propionibacteriales; family Propionibacteriaceae; genus Propionicimonas. The sequence goes on along the minus strand of JAEZGC010000238.1, from coordinate 3,969 downwards.
GGCAGCGATCGCCACCGTCCGGGCGGTGCACGACCGGGTGCGGGGCCGCGACGACCGGGGGCAGCCCTACCGCGCGTCCGACCCCCACCTGCTGAAGTGGGTGCACCTGGCCGAGACCGACAGCTTCCTGCGCGCCCACCAGGCGTTCGGGGCCGAGCCGCTCGGTCCTGCCGACGCCGACCGCTACGTCGCCCAGACCGCCGTGCCGGCGACCCTGCTCGGCGTGGAAGACCCGCCGCTCACCGTCGCCGAACTGGACACCCAACTCGCCGGCTACCGCAACGAGCTGCGGGCCAGCCCGGCCGCCCTCGAGGCGGCCCGCTTCCTGCTGTTCGAGCCACCGCTGCCGCTGGTCGCCCGGCCCGGCTACGGGACGCTCGCCGCCGGGGCGGTCTCCCTGCTGCCGGGTTGGGCCAGGGACGAGCTGGAGGTCGACCTGCCGGTCGGCCTGACCGACGCGCTCGGCCGTCCGCTGGGCAAGCTGTCGGTCTCCGTCGTCAGGTGGGCGCTGGCCGCGGTGCCGGACGCTCGGCGCTAGCCCAACCCGCCGTCCGGTGCGGGGTGTGCGGCGGTGGGCCGGGCGGTGGGCGGCGTGCCGGGATTGACAACATCCGGCAACGCGTTGTCGGTGCCCGAGCGACCGGCTGAGCATGGTGGCAACCCCGAACCACAGGAGCACCATGAACAAGCCACTGCAGGCTCTCTCCGACGCTGGTGTGTCGGTCTGGCTTGACGACCTGTCCCGCGACCGGCTCGACACCGGCGGCCTCGCCCGGCTGATCGACGAGATGTCGGTGGTCGGTGTCACCACCAACCCGGCCATCTTCCAGGCGGCGATCACCGGCTCTGACCGCTACACCTCCCAGATCGCCGAGCTGGGCGCCGCCGGCCACGATGTCGACGCCGTGGTCCGGGCGCTCACCACCGACGACGTCCGCCGGGCCTGCGACCTGTTCGCCCCGGTCGCCGAGCGGACCGGCGGGATGGACGGCCGGGTCTCGATCGAGGTCGACCCGCGGTTGGCCCACGACACGCAGGCCACCATCGACCAGGCGCGCGAACTGTGGCGCGAGGTCGGCAAGCCGAACCTGCTGGTGAAGATCCCCGCCACCGACGCCGGCCTCCCGGCGATCCGGACGGCGATCTGCGAAGGCATCAGCGTGAACGTCACCCTGATCTTCTCCCTCGCGCGCTACGCAGATGTCATGGAGGCCTACCTCGCCGGCCTCGAGGACCGGCTGGCTGCGGGCCGCTCGGTCGCCGGAATCGCCTCGGTGGCCAGCTTCTTCGTCAGCCGGGTGGACACCGCCATCGACCCGCAGCTGGACGCCATCGGCACCCCCGAGGCGCTCGCCCTGCGCGGCCGTGCCGCCGTCGCCAACGCCCGGCTCGCTTACGCGGCCTACGAGGACACGTTCAGCGGACGCCGCTGGGAGCGGCTCGCCGCGGCCGGCGCATGGCCGCAGCGTCCGCTGTGGGCGTCCACCGGGGTGAAGAACCCCGCCTACTCCGACACCCTCTACGTCACCGAGCTGGTGGCGCCCGGGATCGTCAACACCATGCCGGAGGCGACCCTGCTCGCGGTCGGCGACCACGGCGTGGTCTCGCCGGACACGATCCATCCCGGGCTGGCCGACGCCGCCCAGGTGATGGCCGACCTGGAGCGGGTCGGGGTCGACTTCGCCGCCGTGGACCGGCAGCTGGAGGCCGAAGGCGTGGAGAAGTTCGAGACCGCCTGGACCGGTCTGCTCGATTCGGTCAGCCAGGCGCTGACCGGGCAACGCCGGTGAGCACCCAGACGGCGCCCGTCGCCGCCGCAGCGCCGGGGACCGAGCGGCTCTCGCGCTGGCGGGTGATGTCGTACTCCTTCGGCGACGTCGCGAACAACCTGTCGTTCCAGATGACCTCGATGTTCCTGATGGTCTACATGACCGACATCGTGGGCATCCCGGCCGCTGTGGCGGGCACCATCTACGCCGTCACCAAGGTCTGGGCGGGAGTCAGCGACCTGATCGCCGGCAACACGGTCGACCGCGCCAACACCCGGTGGGGACGGCTGCGCCCCTGGATCCTGTGGGGCAGCCTGCCGCTGGCCGCAACCTTCGTCCTGCTGTTCAGCACTCCCGCCGGCCTGAGCACAGGGCAGGCGATCGCGTGGGTGTTCCTGTTCGACGCGCTGTTCCAGCTCGCCTACTCGTTCGTCAACATCCCCTACGGCTCGCTGTCGGCGGCCATGACGCAGAACTCGGTGGACCGCTCCCGCCTGGCCGGCGCCCGTTCGATAGCCAGCGCGGTGACCGGCGTGGCGCTGTCCGCTGTCATCTCGCCCCAGTTCCAGAACACGACTGCCGACGACGTCAGGCTGAAGTTCACCCTCACAACGGTCCTGCTCGGGGTCGTCGCGGCCGCGCTGTACCTGGTGTGCTTCAAGAACACCCGCGAGGTGGTCCCCAAGTCGCCCGGCAAGGTGAAGCTGTCGCGGACGCTGAAGACCATCTCGCAGAACCGGCCGCTGCTGGTGCTGTGCGCCGGGGCGTTCTTCCTGCTGGCCGCGATGTTCACGATGAACGCGGTGTCGGTGTACTACGCCCGCTATGTGCTGGGCAACGCGGGCTTCTTCACCTTCCTGATGCTCGCCCAGACGGTGGGGACGATCACCGCGGCGTCGCTGGTGCCGATGATCACGGTGCGGGTCGGGAAGCGGACCGGCTACGTGGCGATGGCGACGGTGGCGGTCGTGGGCTACCTGCTTGTCTTCCTCAACCCCGGCGGGCCGTCCGGACTGGTGGTGGCGGTGATCGCGTGGCTGATCTTCGGGATCGGCTCCGGCGGCACCAACGCCCTGATGTTCGCCATGCAGGCCGACACCGTCGACTTCGGCGAGTGGAAGACCGGCGTCCGGTCCGAGGGCGGCAGCTACTCGATCCTTTCGTTCGTCCGCAAGTGTGGGCAGGGCCTCGGCGGGGCGATCGGGGCGGCGGTGCTGGGCGGCTTCGGTTACGTGGCCAAGGCGGCCGAGCAGTCACCTGACGCGCAGTTCGGCATCCGGCTGGCGACCGGCGCCGTCCCTGCGGTGCTCGGCGTGGTGGCCGCGCTGGTGATGCTGTCGTACTCGCTGACCGCCAAGCAGCACCGTGACCTGGTCGTCGACCTCACCGAGCGCCGCACGCTCGGGATGGCGGCCGAGACCACCGGCGCGCCCGCGCCGCAACTCGAGGTGGCGTCGGTCGGCGATGGTCGCACCATGATCGTCACCGCCGGCCGCGACAAGACGGCGCCGGTGGTCACCTTCTTCGGTCTGAGCGGTTCGGGAGCCGAGGTGATCGCCCCGAAGGTGGCCGAACGCCTGGGGGTGCCGTTCGTCGAGCAGGCGATAGCCTCCGAGCGGATCGCCGAGACGGTGGCCGACGCGGTGTGGACGCCCGGGAACTGGGACCGGTTCGTCAGGTCTTTGACGTTCTCCGGCACCCAGGACTCCGACATGGCGCAGGCGCTCGATGTGCGCACCGACCACGAGATCGTGCTCGACAACAGCCGCCTCGTGCTTGAGTCGGTGAAGCACGGCGGGGTGATCCTGGGGCGCAACGCGACCATGATCCTGCAGCGGGCGGTCGGCGTCCTCCACGTCCGCCTCACCGCGCCGGTCGACGTCCGGGTGCAGCGGGTCGCCCACGAGGCCGGGGTGGATTTGGAGCGGGCGGCCGCACTGGTGGAGCACGAGGACAACGTCCGATCCCAGATGTCGCGGCGACTGTACGGCTGGGATACCTCCGACGACCAGTACTACGACCTGGTGCTCAACACCGGGACCTTCATCTACGACGACGTGGTCGACGCCGTGGTGGAGGTCTACCGCTCGAAGTACCCCGACTCCCTGCCCGGCACCAAGGCCTGACACGGGTCCCGCCCCCGGGTCGCCGGGGCGGGCGCCGTCCGACGCCAAAGGGGTCCTGCCGTGTTGCCACGGCA
>JAEZGC010000144.1 GCA_023437345.1 Actinomycetes bacterium | reverse complement strand
TGGTGGCGCCGAAGGCGAAGGCGCTGCAGGAGAAGTACGGCCACGACAGGGAGCGGCTTGGTCAGGAGACCATGAAGCTCTACAAGGACGAGGGTGTGAACCCGATGGCGTCCTGCCTGCCGCTGCTGTTGCAGATGCCGATCTTCCTCTCGCTGTTCTGGGTGCTGAACAACGCTGCCCACGGCCAGGCGATGGGCGTGTTCATCGACCGACCGGACCTGATGGCCCAGCTGCAGAACGCCGAACTCTTCGGGGCGCGGGTGTCCGGCACCTTCTGGCCGATGGACGGCGGCTGGGGCGGGACGCAGACCCTCGCGGCGGTGCTGGTGATCTCGATGACCGTGGTGCTGTTCATCACCCAGCTGCAGCTGATGCGCAAGAACATGCCGCCGGAGGCGCTGACCGGTCAGATGGCGCAGCAGCAGAAGATGATGCTGTACCTCTTCCCCGTGATGTACCTGTTCATGGGCGTCAACATCCCGATCGGCGTGCTGCTCTACTGGCTGACGACGAACCTGTGGACGATGGGCCAGCAGTACATCCTGATCCACAACAACCCTGCTCCGAACACCCCGGCGTACATCGACTGGGAAGAGCGGATGCGTGCCAAGGGCAAGGATCCCGACGAGATCGCGGCGAAGCGCCGGGGCGCCCGCAAGCGTCCGGCGGCGACCGCGGACTACGACCCGACCAAGGTGGCCAGGCAGTCCACTGGCCGTCCCGCGAACTCGCGCCCGACCAAGGCTGCTACCGCCCGTCCCGCGGTGGCCACCAACGGCGCCGGCGAGGCCGAGCTGGACGATGCCGGCCAGCGCACCGTCGTGCAGCGCCAGCAGCCGCGCCGCAACACCCGCGCCAAGCGCAAGTCCTGACCCAGCGACAGTCCGGCCACGGTGGCCGACAAGGAGTGATTGAAGTTGACCGACGAGACCATGGTCCAGCCTGCCCCCGATGCCCCCGAGACCGTCGAAACGGTGACCCCGGACGCTGAGGCGTCGCCCGAGGCGTCGCCCGAGCCGGCCGCTGACCCGTCCGATCCCGAGGCGGAGCAGGCGGAGGGGCCTGAGCGTTCCAAGCGGGAGACCGCCCTGGACAACGAGGGCGAGATCGCCGCTGACTACCTGGAGGAGCTGCTCGACATCGCCGATCTGGATGGCGACATCGACACCTACACCGAGGGTGGCCGCGCTCACGTGTCGGTGATCACCGATACCAACCTGCTGGTCGGCAAGGATGGCGAGGTGCTGGAAGCACTGCAGGAGCTGGCCCGGTTGGCGGTGATGACCGAGACCGGTCACCGCAGCCGGCTGATGCTCGACATCGCAGGGCACCGGGACAAGCGCCGCGTCGTGCTGCAGGAGCTCGCGGCCACCGCGATAGCGGAGGTGAAGGAGTCCGGCGAGGCGGTCCGCCTGGCGCCCATGAACCCCTTCGAGCGCAAGATCGTGCACGACGCGGTAGCCGCTGCCGGACTGGTCAGCGAGTCCGAGGGCGAGGAGCCCCGCCGCCGCGTCGTCGTGCTGCCCGAGGCCTGAGGTGGACGAGGCATCGCCTCGTTCGCTGTTCGGTGCCCAGAGCGAGACGATCAGTCGCTATGTCGATATATTGTCGAGTCGAGGTATCGACTGGGGTCTGCTGGGACCACGGGAGGCCGACCGGATCTGGGATCGGCACATCCTGAACTCGGTGGCCATGGAGCCGTTGCTCCCTCCCGGGGGTTCGGTGGTCGATGTGGGTAGCGGTGCCGGACTGCCCGGCATCCCGGTGGCGGTGCTGCGTCCCGACCTGTCGGTAGTGTTGCTGGAACCGCTGCTGCGGCGGTACGAGTTCCTGCGACTCGCGGTGGAGGAACTGGGCCTGACCGATCGTGTCACCGTCATACGCGGCCGCGCCGAGGACCACAAGCAGCGCTACGACGTGGTGACCTGTCGGGCAGTGGCGCCACTCCCCCGCCTGCTCGCGTGGTGTGCCCCCCTGGTTGCTCCCGGCGGACGTCTTGTCGCGCTGAAGGGGACGTCGGCCGGCGCTGAGGTGTCGTCGGCGCGGCGTGAGCTCGAGAGGCTCCGGTTGCGCGCGCGGGTCGAGGAGTTGGAGCTTCCCGGCTCTCGCGAGGTGACGTGGGCGATCGTGGCAGAGTCACGCTGACCCGCAGGCCTCGGCGCTGATCTTTCAGAGCCGGTACCGGGCACGTCGGCGCGTTCCGTCATGGTCTGCCGATATCCTCATGTTTCACGTGAAACCTGACTGAAGGAGTCCTTGCGTGCCAGTCACTGCACCGTCCGGTGCCCGCCGGGTGGCCTTCGAGACTGACGAGTTCGAGTCCCCCGAAGCGCTGGAGCCGGACGATCTCGACCTCGACGTTTCACGTGAAACACCGAGCGCGCTGCCCCGTCCGGCGCGGACACGCATCCTCGTGGTCGCGAACCAGAAGGGCGGGGTGGGCAAGACCACTACGACCGTGAACCTCGCCACCGCGCTCGCCCTGGGCGGCCTGAGGGTGCTCGTCGTGGACATCGACCCGCAGGGGAATGCGTCAACGGCCCTCGGCGTGGAACACCACGAGGGCGTCCCGGGTACCTATGAGGCACTCACCGACGGGACGCCGATCGCCCAGCTCGTTCAGCGCTCACCGGAGGCGAAGGGCCTCTGGGTCCTGCCGGCGACCATCGACCTTGCCGGGGCGGAGATCAACCTCGCGCCGGTGATGGCGCGGGAGAGCCGGCTCCTGCATGTGCTGCGCGACTTCAGCGACCGCCACAGCTTCGACTACGTGTTCATCGACTGCCCGCCCTCGCTGGGATTGCTGACCCTGAACGCCCTGGTCGCCGCGGACGAGATCCTGATCCCGATCCAGTGCGAGTACTACGCGCTGGAGGGAGTCACGCAGCTGCTGCGCACCATCAACCTGGTCAAGGGTGCGATGAACGACGACCTGCGCCTGACCACCGTCGTCCTGACCATGTACGACGCCAGGACCCGACTGTCGGCGCAGGTGGCGGACCAGGTGCGGGAGTACTTCCCGGAAGAGACGCTCGCGACGGTGATTCCGCGCTCGGTGCGGGTCTCCGAGGCGCCCAGCTACGGCCAATCGGTAATCACCTACCACGCCGCCTCGGCCGGCGCCCAGGCATACCTCTCAGCGGCGGAGGAGATAGCCCACCGCGCCGCAGCCGTGCTGAAGGGAGCATCGCGATGACATCAGCCAGGCAGCGCAGTGGCCTGGGGCGGGGCCTGGGGGACCTGCTCCAGCGCACCGACCCGGAGCTCGCCCATCGCGGCGGCGCCGTGGTACCGGAAGGGTCGCGGTTCGAGGAGGTGCCGCTGGACGCGATCCGGCCCAACCCGCGCCAGCCCCGGACGGTCTTCGATGAGGACGCGCTGGCCGAGCTCTCGGCCTCCATCACCGAAGTCGGACTGCTGCAGCCGATAGTCGTCCGCCCGCTGCCGGACGGGGCCTTCGAGCTGGTGATGGGCGAGCGCCGGCTTCGTGCAAGTCAACAAGCCGGTTTGTCGACAATTCCTGCGATTGTGCGTCGCACCGAGGACCACGACCTGCTGCGCGACGCCCTCCTGGAGAACCTGCACCGCGCGCAGCTGAACCCGCTCGAGGAAGCCGCCGCCTACCAGCAACTGCTTGACGACTTCGGGTGCACGCAGGAAGAACTCGCCGTCCGGATCAAGCGCTCCCGGCCCCAGATCTCGAACACGATCAGGCTGCTGCAACTGCCCTCCGCGGTGCAGCGGCGGGTCGCCGCGGGCGTGATCAGCGCCGGGCACGCCAGGGCGCTCCTGATGCTGACCAGCCCCGAGGCGATGGAACAGCTCGCCAACCGCATAGTGTCAGAGAGCCTCTCCGTGCGTGCCGTCGAGGAACTGGTGGCGGTGGGGGAGTCCGGTGCCCGGCGCGCTCCGCGCACCAGTGCCCCCCGCGAGGTGCCGCCGGCCGCGCTGGCGACCCAGGAGGCGTTGACCGACGTGCTCGACACCCGGGTGACCGTGACGACCACCGGCAAGCGGGGCCGGATCGTCATCGAGTTCGCAGATCTCGACGATCTGGATCGACTACGCGACTTGTTGATAAAGCAATAGAACGGTTTATCGACAAACCACTTTTCGGACGCCAGGGCGGCCTGATCGGACGTCCGCGCCGATCTCCCGTCACCCGCCCGTCGGGGGCAGCGCGCAGCCGCAGCCGACCAGCTTGGTCGCCGAGCGATCCAGCCAGTTCCCGGCAGTCGTGGAGCGCTTCCCGTCGTGGCTGGCGCCGAAGGCGAAGGTGAGCACATCCCCGTCCGCAGTGGTGAGGTACCCCGCCAGCGCGTTGATCTTCTTCAGGGAGCCGGTCTTGGCGTGCACAACCTTGCGACCCGCCCGCTCCGACAGGTCGTTGAACCGATTCTTCAGCGTGCCGTTCACGCCGGCTACCGGAAGCCCCACCTTCACGTCATGGTAGGTTGCATCGTCCAGCGCCAGCCCCACGGCCCTGGCCAGGACTGACGGCAGAACCTTGGAGTTGGACGACAGGCCTGACCCGCCGTCGATCCGCATCCCGCTGCCCCACAGGCCCTTCTTCTTCAGCCAGGTCGTGATGGCGGCCGATCCGCCGGCGAAGCTGGGGGAGCCACCGGTTGCCCGCGCGATCAGCCGGGCGTAGTTCTCGGCGGCGACATTGTCGCTGTAGCGCAGCATTCGGCGCACCTGCGTGCCGAGGGGGGCGGACGTCACCGAGGCGACGGTCCTGG
>JAEZGC010000121.1 GCA_023437345.1 Actinomycetes bacterium | reverse complement strand
CGCGCCCGCTCGTTCAGGATGTCGGGGTTCATGCCGAAGTAGAAGTCCTGGAAGGTGGCGCCGTCCGGGCCGATCGTCGGGTCGGCGCCGAGTTCCAGCAGGCGGAGGATGAGCGCCCCCTGGTTGGTGCGGGCGCAACTCAGCAGCGCTGTCTCACCGAGCTTGTCGACGAGGTTGACGTCAGCCCCTGCGGCGACCAGCGCCTCGAACGACTCGGGGACCGGCTGGACGCACACCTCGGTGAGCGGGGCGGAGCCGGTCACGGCGTTGCGCACGTCGGGATCGGCGCCGCCGTCCAGCAGCGCCGTGACGAGTTCCACGTCGGGCACAGCGAGGTGGAGCGCGGCGGCCGCGCGCAGACCGGTCCGGTCGGGGTCGGCACCGGCGTCGAGCAGCAGGGTGATCCCGGTGGCGTAATCGGCCCTGACCGCCCACTGCAGCATGGTGACCTGCTGCGCGCCGGTGGCCTCGACGTCGGCGCCGCCGGAGATCAGGTCGGACACCCGCCGATCGTCGCGCGCGCTGATCGCGCGGGCCAGGTCGAGGGCGGGCCCGGCGAAGACACCGTCGGGAGACGGGCCGGACGGCCCAAGCAGCGTCGAACAGCCGCCCGCGACCAGTCCGACCACGAGCATGCTGGCAGCTCCCCGACCTCGCATCGCCCTAGCAAACCATGCCCGGGGTCGCCGTCCGGGTGGGCGGGTCCTCCGTCCCGCTCGTGGGACCCGCCAGTCCTCCCGGCCCCAACCCGCTTACTGGTGAGTGTCCCTGTCGTAGTCGGGAGGAAGTCTCACGCCGTGGCGGGTGCCTGGAGGGCTGGTGCGGATGCCTCGGCCTACTGGTGAGTGTCTCAGTCGTAGTCGGGAGGAAGTCTCACGCCGTGGCGGGTGCCTGGAGGGCTGGTGCGGATGCCTGGGCTTACTGGTGAGTGTCCCTCTCGTACTCGGGAGGAAACCTCACGCCGTGGCGGGTATGGAGTAGCGGCGGCCGTCGTGAGGGCTGTGGATAGCGAGCGTCATCCACAGCGCGGGAAACTCGGTGGCCCAACACCAGCGGTTCTGCCAAGACTCCCGCCGTGATTCCACGGACGAGGTTCCCCCAGCAATTGGCCGTGCTCGCCCAGCGGCAGGCTCACACCTTGTCGCGCGAGCAGGCGCTTTCGGTCGGCGTGACCGACCCGGTGATCGCACGCTGGGTCCGGGAGGGCAGGCTCAGGCAGGTGACGCGAGGCATCTATGCCGTCGCTGATGGTGGCTGGTTGCAGCTCGCGTGGGCGGGGCTGCTGCTGGGAGGACCGGGCGCGGTCCTCGGTATGGCGGCCGCCGCCCACCTCTACGGGTTGCTGCCCGAGCCGCCGCGTGAGGTCTCGGTCTTCATCGGCATGCGTCAGGTGGCGCGTGACCCGAGGTGGCGCTTCCGCCGGGCGTGGCGGGAGGGAGTCGGGCAGCCGTCGCGGACGACGCCGGCCGAGACCATCGTGGACCTGGCCGGCGAGCTGTCGCCGGACGGGATCGCGGCCCTGGTCGCTACCGCTGTCGGGAAGGGGCTGGTCCAACCCGAGGAGGTGCTTGACGTGTTGGCCCGCCGCGAGCGGCACCGGTGTCGAGCCGTGCTCAGCGAGATCCTGGGCGACGTTGCGGCGGGCTCGCGCAGCGCTCTGGAGGTGCGCTACGCCCGCGACGTGGAGCGGGCCCATCGGCTGCCGCCGTCGGAGCGCCAGGCGGGACCGGCGCAACGCCTCACGGATGCCTGGTATCGGGCGTACGGCCTGATCGTCGAACTGGACGGGCGCGCCTACCACGAGGGGGCTGCGGCCTGGAATGACCTCCACCGCGACAACCTGCATCGGCTGCATGAGGTGGTCACGCTGCGGTACGCGTGGGTGCACGTCGCGACAACGCCCTGCCTGGTCGCTCGTGAAGTGGCCGAAGCCCTGCGGCTCGGCGGCTGGACGGGGGAGATGGCGGCCTGCCCGCGCTGCGTCAGCGCCCCGTCCCGACCGCGCGCCGCCTGAGTCCACGGGCCGCCCTCCCCGGGCTCGGTGGCTCCGCCTGGCTGGACCCGCGCTGCTGGTGAGTGTTGCCCTCAAGTTCGGGAGGGACACTCACCAGTAAGCGGGTGGATGGCCCGATTGGTGGCGCAGGCCAGGGAGACCCGCAGCGGCGGTGACCACAGGCCGGCAGGTCCGGGGAGCCCGGGAGCGTCAGTCCGCGGCGCTCGCGGATGTCGCCAGCCGGCGTGGTAAGGGCAGCCTTCTGAAACGTGGCAAAATGGTCTGGCCATTCTCTGTTCGGAGGTTCCGCGCCCATGCGCGCCCGCGACGACCTAGCGGTCACCCGTCCCATCGGCTCGCTCACTGCGGCAGCCGCGCGCCCGCGTCCCCAGGGGACGTTCGCGCCGCTGCAGTCGTTCAACTACCGCCTGTATTTCATCGCCGCCATCTTCGCGACCACCGGCGCCTGGATGCAGCGCGTCGCGATCGACTGGCTGATGCTCGAGCTGACCGGGAATGTCGCGCTGGTCGGGCTCGCGGTGAGCCTGCAGTTCGCGCCAGCCCTGCTGCTGACCCCGTGGGCCGGCGTGATCTCCGACCGGCTCTCCCGCCGGCACATCCTGATGGCGACCCAGACGAGCTCGATCGCAGTCAACGCCGTGCTCGCCTTCCTCGTGATGACCGGACGGGCGGAGGTCTGGCACGTGCTGACCGCGGCTGGCGTCCTGGGCATCACCCTCGCCTTCGACTCACCGAGCCGCTCGGCCTTCCTCAGCGAGATGGTCGGCTCCGACCGGGTCAAGGGCGCGATCAGCCTCAACGCGTCGGTGTTCCACCTTGGAGGCCTGGTCGGCCCGATGATCTCCGGCACCCTGATCGCCGTGATCGGCTCGGGTCCGTCCATCGGCGTCAACGCGCTGACCGGCGTGATCGCGCTCGGCGCCCTGGTAGCGATGCGCCCGGCCGAACTCCACAGGTCCCCCCGCGTCCAGCCGGGCAAGGGCCAGATCCGCGAGGCGGCGCGCTATGTGGCAGCCCGGCCGACCATCTTGTGGTCGATCATCCTGATGGGTGCTATCGCGGTGTTCGGCCTCAACCTCCCGGTGCTGCTGGCCGCGTCGGCGAAGGTGACCTACGGGACGGACGCCGCGGGCTACGGCCTCTACAGCTCGCTGGCGGCGTCTGGGGCGCTGCTCGGGGCGATCCTCTCGGCCCGGCGGCGCACCCTGCGGCTGCGGACGGTTGTGCTCACCGGCGGGGTGTTCGGCGGGCTGATGGCGCTGGCCGGGCTGGCCCCGTTCTACGCCGGGTTCCTGGTGTCGCTGGTCGCGCTGGCGTGCGTCCGAGTCCTGGTCGGCACCGGGTCGGAGACGATGACGCAGCTGTCCAGCGACCTGTCGATCCGCGGCCGGGTGATGTCGCTCTACCTGATGGTCGGCCTCGGCGGGCAGGCGATCGGCGGCAACCTGCTCGGCTGGGTGGCCCAGCTGTGGGGCTCCGGCGCGGGCTTCGTCGTCGCGGGCGCCGGCATGCTCGTCGTCACGGGCGTCGCCGGCATCGTCCTGGCCCGCCAGGGTGGGCTGCGCCTGGTCTTCGACCTGTCGCTGCGGCAGCCGGTTCGGATCGTGTCGCGGGCCGACGAGTACCCCATCGCGATAGCCAACCCGGCGACCAGCTGACCACGCGCGCCCCACCGGATCTCGCCGCGGACCGGCTCGCCGTCGCTACTATCGCGGCGTGGGGGCGATCGCGGGCATCGGCCGGCCGCGGCCAACCGCGGGGTGAGCCCGGGCGCGGTCCGGACCGGCCGTCCGGCACGCGTCCTGCTGCTG
>JAEZGC010000062.1 GCA_023437345.1 Actinomycetes bacterium | reverse complement strand
CCGCGCCCAGCACTACGCGCTGCGCCGCTGGGAGGGCAACCACACCCGGCTCACCCACCGCCGGTTCTTCGACATCGTGTCGCTGATCGGGGTGCGCCAGGAGGTGCATGAGGTCTTCGAGGCCACCCACGGCCTGCTGCTCGAGCTGTTCCGCGCCGGACACATCGACGGCTTCCGGGTCGACCACCCCGACGGCCTTGCCGACCCCCAGAGCTACTTCGAGCAGCTCCGCGACGCCACCGGGGGCGCCTGGGTCGTGGCCGAGAAGATCCTCACCGGCGACGAGCTGCTGCCGCGGGCCTGGCCGGTGGCCGGCACCACCGGCTACGAGGCGTCCTGGCGGTTCGACGCCGTCCAGCTCACCCCGGACGCCGCCGACCGGCTGGCCGCCCTCGCCCACCGCACCGACGAGGCCGAGCCGGCGAGCTGGGCCGAGGTGGCCCACGAGGCGAAGCGGTTCCTGGCCGGCACCTCGCTGGCCAGCGACGTCGACCGGCTGATCCGGCTCGCCGTCCGCTGCCTGCCCGACCGGACCGAGGACGATCTCGAGGCCGGGCTGCGGGAGTTCCTGGTCGCGCTCGACCGGTACCGCGCCTACGTCCGGCCGGGCCGGACCGCCGCCCCCGAGGACGCCGCGGTGCTCGCCGATGCCGCCGGACGGGCCGCCGCCGTCCTGCCGGCGAACCTCGCGACCACCGTGGATGAGCTGCGCGCCCTGGCCGACGGCACCGCCACCGGCGCCGACCCGTCCGCCGCCGCCGAGTTCGTGATCAGGTTCCAGCAGGTGACCGGCGCCCTGGTCGCCAAGGGCGTCGAGGACACCGCCTTCTACCGCTGGACCCAGCTGCTGACGCTGTGCGACGTCGGCTCCGACCCCACCCGGTTCGGCCTCACCCCCGCCGAACTTCACGACTGGCTCGGCAAGGTCAACGCGGGCTGGCCTGCCACCATGACCCTCGGCTCGACCCACGACTCCAAGCGCAGCGAGGACGTCAGGGCCCGGATCGCGGCGATCAGTGAGTACCCCGACGAGTGGGCGGACCTGGTCACCAGCCTCGACCCGGTCGCCGCCGAGCTGCCTGCCCGGATCCGCAACACCTGGTGGCAGACCCTGGCCGGGACCTGGGACACGACCGGGCCGGTGGCCGCCGACCGGCTCGCCGCCTACCTGGTCAAGGCCGGACGCGAACAGAAGCTGTGGACGTCGTGGGTCGACCCCGACCACGACGCGGAGCCGGCGGCCGCCGGCGCCGTCCCCGAGATCCTCGCCGACCCCACAGTGCAGCAGCGGTTCGCCGGCTGGGTCGACCTGGTGGCTGAATCGGTCGCCACCCACACCCTGTCGGCCAAGCTGGTCCAGCTCACCGCGCTCGGCGTCGCCGACACCTACCAGGGCCAGGAGACCGTCAGGCTCAGCGTGACCGACCCCGACAACCGCCGCGACGTCGACTTCGACGACCTGGCCGGGCAGCTGTCGGCCGGCGCGGCTGCCGGCGACACCCTCGCGCACCGCAAGCTGGAGCTCACCACCACGGCGTTGCGGCTGCGCCAGCGCCACCCCGAGGCGTTCGTCGGCGACCACGCCCGCTACCGTCCGCTGGACTCCACCACGGCGTACGGCTGGGGGTTCGCGCGTGGTGAGTCGCCCGCCGCCGTCACCGTCGCCACCCGGCTGCCCCGGTCCAGGCGCGAGGCGGGCGGCTGGGCGGCGTCCGACGTCCTCACCCTGCCGGAGGGCAGCTGGCTCAACCTGTTCACCGGCACCACCCACACCGGGAGCTTCGGTTTCGCCACCGGGTTGGGCCGGTGGCCGTGCGCCCTGCTGGAGCGGACCGGTTGAGCATCCGCCACACAGACCGCCCACTACGCTGGGCACCTGACGGCCTCGATAGGCTGGGTGCCGGCCCGGGATGGTGAGGAGTTAGTGATGGGGGTGTTCGACCGCGTCGAGCGGAAGCTCGAGAACGCCGTCAGCGGCGCCTTCGCCCGCGCCTTCAAGGGCGACGTCCAGCCGGTCGAGCTGACCGCCCGGCTGCAGCGCGAGCTCGACCGCGAGGCGAAGCTGCTCGATCGCGCCCGCAAGCTCGTCCCCAACGACTTCCGGATCTCACTGTCCACCCACGACTACGAGCGGCTCACCCCGTACTCCAAGACCCTCAACTCCGAGATCGTGCCCCAGCTGCGCAGCTACGCCACCGAACACGGCTACCTGTTCAACGGCCCGGTGACCATCGAGTACCTGCTGGACGAGTCGCTGCCGGTCGGACGATTCACCGTCGCCTCCGCGGCGGTCGCCGGCGTGGACGCCGAGCCGGCCAGCCCGACCCAGCTGCGGCAGGCGGCGCTGGTGGTCGAGGTGAACGGCGTCCGCCACCCGCTCACCCCGCCGGGGCTGACTATCGGACGCGGCACCGACGCCGACCTGCGGATCAACGACCCTGGCGTCTCCCGGCTGCACGCCCGGATCGTCGTGTCGGGCTCAGGGGAGCAGCAGCAGCTGGCCATCGAGGACCTCGGCTCGACGAACGGCATCGTGGTGGACGGCCAGCGGGTGCGGCACGCCACCCTGGCCGCCGGCTCCCGGATCGAGATCGGGTCCACCCGCCTGGCGATCACCTCACCCGTGGCTGATGTCTGACCTGGTAGTCCTGGGGCTCAAGCTCGGGTTCCTGGCAGCGCTGTGGCTGTTCATCCTGTTCGTCGCCAACGTGGTGCGCACCGACCTGCTCGGCCGCAAGCTCAGCCCCGCCGAGCTGGCGGCCGCCGGAGCACTGGCGGCCGGCGCCCCGGTCCCCAAACTGAGCAAGCGCGCCGAGCGCAAGCTGCCCACCACCCTCAAGGTCACCCACGGCCCGCAAGCCGGGCTCACCCTGCCGCTGGGCCAGCCGGTCCTGATCGGACGCGCCTCGGACTGCCAGCTGCTGCTGGACGACGACTACGTCTCCACCCGCCACGCCCGGATCAGCCTCGGCGCGGCCGGCTACCAGGTGGAGGACCTCGGCTCGACCAATGGCTCCTTCGTCAACAACCAGCGGATCTCCACCCCGACCCCGATCGGCACGTCCGACACCGTCCGGATCGGCCGGACCCTGATGGTGCTGGAGAAGTGAGATGACGCTGGCGCTGCGCTATCGCGCGCACTCCGAGGTCGGCCTGGTGCGCAAGAACAACCAGGACTCGGCCTATGTCTCCCCCACGATGCTCGTCGTGGCCGACGGGATGGGCGGCGCGGCGGCCGGCGACCTCGCCTCGGCGGTGGCGATCAAGGAACTGAAGCAGGTGGACGGCGACCACGCCGGCCAGGACATGCTGACCGCCTTCGCCGACGCGATCAGCACAGCCTCGGAGCAGATCGCCGCCCTCGTCGAGTCGGACCCGGACCTGGACGGCATGGGCTCGACGGTGTGCGGTGCGATGTTCGACGGCACAAGCCTCGCCATGGCCAATATCGGCGACTCGCGGGCCTACCGGTACCGCGACGGCGCGCTGACCCGGCTCACCCGGGACCACTCGTGGGTGCAGACCCTAGTCGACGACGGCCGGATCACCGAGGCGGAGGCTCTCGAGCACCCGCACCGCTCCCTCATCCTCAGGGTCGTCAACGGCCAGCCGCACCACGTCCCCGACCTCGAACTGGTCGAGGCGACGGCCGGCGACCGGCTGCTGATCTGCTCCGACGGGCTGTGCGGCATGGTCACCGACGCCACCATCGAGGCGGCGATGGACGGCGAGCTGGACGAGGTGATGGAGCGGCTGGTCGGCATCGCCCACGAGGCCGGCGGCCAGGACAACATCACAATCATCCTCGCCGACGTGGTGCCGGGCGAGGGGACCACAGCCACCGAGGTGCTCGGTGCCGCGGCCACCCTCGACCTCGACGCCCCGTTCGACGTCACCACCATGGTGCTGCCCACCCTGGCCGAGCCGGCCGGTCCGGCTGACCCGGTGCTCGCCAAGGAGCGCGCCCGCTACTCGCCCACCACGCGGGGCCGGATCGCCACCTGGCTGAAGGTGTCGATAGCGGTGGTGCTCACCCTTGGGCTGTTCGGCGGCGGCCTCGGCCTGTGGTACTCCTACACCCAGCGGCAGTTCTTCGTCGGGCCGCAGGACGCCACAGTGGCGATCTTCCGCGGCGTCCCCGAGCCGGTGTGGAACCTGCCGCTGTCCACCCTCGTCGAAGCCGACACCACGCGGCTGGACGACCTCCCGCCGTACTACCAGGAGCAGGTGCGGGCCACCATCCGCACCGAGTCGCTCGGCTCGGCCCGCGGCATCGTCGCCTCCTTGAGGGTGAAGGCCCAGGAGTGCATAGCGCAGCGCGAGGCCCGCGCCACCGCCACCGCGACCCCCACCTCGCCCACCGCCACCAGCAGCGCACCGGCGACCCCGGGCGCCTCCGGCAGCCCCACCCCGAGCGCCACGCCCCGGCCGACGCCGAGCCCGACCAACACCCCGCCACCGGCGCCCGAGGAGTGCTGAGATGGCCGACGTCGTCGTCTACCGCAAGCGGCGTGGCGTCGAGGCCTTCATGCTGGTCGTCGCGCTGGCCATCTCCCTGGGCGGCTACCTGCTGATCCACCTCAACACCGAGGCACGGCTGCCCGACGGCTGGCCGTGGACGGTGGCGATCTCGCTGGTGATCGTGGCCGGCGCCCACCTCGTGGTGCGCTGGAAGATCCCCTACGCCGACCCGCTGATCCTGCCGACGGTGGTCCTGCTGAACGGCCTCGGCCTGGCGATGATCCACCGCCTCGACCTGGGCGGCGCGCAGCGGATGCACAGCGCCGAACTCCAGCTGACCTGGACGGCGGTGGCGGTGGCGGCGTTCTGCGCCGTCCTGATCCTGCTGAAGGACTACCGCCGACTGCACGCCTACCCCTACCTGCTGTTCCTGGTCGGCCTGGGCACCTTGCTGCTGCCGCTGGTCCCCGGACTTGGCAAGGAGAACAACGGCGCCCAGATCTGGATCCAGCTCGGCAGGTTCAGCTTCCAGCCGGCCGAGGTCGCCAAGATCATCCTGACCGTCGCCTTCGCCGCCTACCTCGTGGAGAAGAAGGACGTGCTCGCGCTCGCGGGGGGCCGGCTCGGACCGGTGGCGCTGCCCCGGGCGCGTGACCTGGGCCCGATCCTGATCATGTGGCTGGCCAGCATGGCGATCCTCGTCTTCCAGAAGGACCTCGGCACCTCGTTGCTGTTCTTCGGGCTGTTCGTGATCATGCTGTACGTCGCCACCGAACGCCCCGGCTGGCCGGTGATCGGCATCGGCCTGTTCGCCGCCGGCGGGTTCGCCGCCTTCCTCGCCTTCAGCCACGTCCAGTCCCGGGTCTCGGCCTGGCTCGACCCGTTCTCCGACTTCGACCGGAACTACCAGGTGATCCAGGCGCAGTTCGGCTTCGCGTGGGGCGGGCTGTTCGGCACCGGGTGGGGTCTGGGCAGGCCCAACCTCACCCCGCTCGCCAAGACCGACTTCATCTCAGCCGCCCTCGGCGAGGAACTCGGCCTGGTCGGGTTGTCGGCGGTGATCGTGCTCTACGGGTTGATCGTGGCCCGCGGGCTGCGGGCCGCGCTCGGCGCCCGCGACCCGTTCGGGAAACTGCTGGCCGCAGGCTTCTCGTTCGTCTTCGCCATCCAGGTGTTCGCGATCCTGGGCGGGGTCACCCGCCTGCTGCCGCTGACCGGGCTGACCACGCCGTTCATGTCCCAGGGCGGCTCGTCACTGGTGGCGAACTGGATCATGTTCGCCCTGCTGCTGCTGATCACCCACCAGGTCCGCCGCCCGGCCCTCGATCCGGCCGCCGAACCCGCCGCCTCGCTCGCCGACGAGGCGACGATGGTGGTCCGGGTGCCCGGGCAGGCCGACGCGCCGCAGCCGGCCCCTGCCGACTACCCGGCGCCCCGTCCGGCGGCGCCAGCCGGCCTCACCGACCCGCCCGAGTCCGACGACACCACCGCGACCCTGCCGCGCGCGGCAGCCGACGAACCTACCGACGTCGTGGCGCGGCCCCTCGCCGACGAGCCGACCGCGGTGGTCCGGCGATCCGGGGAGGGACTGTGAACCGTCCGATCCGCCGGGTGGCGATAGCGGCCCTTGCGATGTTCGCCGCGTTGCTGCTCAACCTCAGCGCCAGCTACCTGGTGCGCACCGACTCGCTCAACAATCGCGCCGAGAACCGCCGCGCCAGCGACGCCAGGTTCGCCCAGGACCGCGGCCCGATCATGGTCGGGAACTCGCCCATCGCCCTCTCCGAGCCGGTCAAGAGCCGCTTCCGGTTCCAGCGCAGCTACCCCTCCGGGGAGCTGTACGCCCCGGTCACCGGCTACTACAGCTACGTCTTCGGCCCCTCCGGCCTTGAGCGGTCGTTCTCCGAGGAACTGATCGGGGTCGACGACTCCCAGTTCCTGGACCGGCTGATCAACATCCTCACCGGCGCCACCCCGCGGGGCGCGTCTGTGGAGACCACCCTCGACGCCCGCGCCCAACGCGCAGCCTGGAAGGGCCTGGCCGGGCGCAAGGGCGCCGTGGTCGCCCTCGACACCGGCACCGGCGCTGTCCGTGCCCTCGTCAGCACACCGAGCTTCGACCCCAACGCCCTCGCCAGCCACGACCTTGACGACTCGCGGGCGGCCTGGGAGAAGCTGCAGAAGGACCCCGACCGGCCGATGGCCAACCGGGCGAGCCGGGAGATCTACCCTCCCGGGTCGACCTTCAAGCTGGTCACCGCCGCGGCAGCGCTGGAGTCGGGCCTGACTGCCGACTCCACCATCGACGCCTCCGCCTACAAGCTGCCCGGCTCCTCGGTGGTGATCCGCGGGAACTGCGGGAGCAGCGAGGTCACCCTCACCCGCGCGCTGGAGGTGTCCTGCAACCCGGGATTCGCCAGGCTCGGCGTCGACCTGGGCGCCGACGCGCTGCGCGAGCAGGCCGAAAGGTTCGGCTTCGGCGACCAGTTCCTGCCCGAGATCGGCGGTGCCGCCAGCCGGTTCCCGTCCGAACCCGACGACGCCCAGACCGCGATGAGCGCCATCGGCGCCTTCGACGTGGCGGCCAGCCCGCTGCAGATGGCGATGGTCGCGGCGGCTGTCGCCAACGACGGGGTGGTCATGGAGCCGCACCTCGTCGAGCGGGTGGTCTCGGCCGACCTGGCCGTGATCAGCCAGACCCGGCCGCGCCAGCACTCCACAGCCGTCAGCGAGGTCGTCGCCGCCGAACTGCAGGCCATGATGGTCTCGGTGGTCGAGAACGGCACCGGCAGGCGCGCCCAGGTGGACGGGGTCACGGTCGGCGGCAAGACCGGCACAGCGGTCACCGAGGAGGGGCGCCGTCCGTATGCCTGGTTCGTCGCCTTCGCCGAGGAGCTCGACCTCGCCGTGTGCGTCTTCATCGAGGACGCCGAGATCCCGGCCACCGACATCGCAGGAGGCGTCCTGGCGGCGCCGATCGCCAAAGCAGTGATCGAGTCCGTCCGGTGAGGGTTTGGGCGCCGGAGGGGGGCGTGGGCAACAATGGGGGTCGAACGCGTCCCGCCCGGCGGTGTCGCGCGGAAAGGAATGCCTGATGACTGACGAGCCGAAGCTGCTTGGCGGCCGCTACGAGCTTGGCAGCCTGCTGGGACGTGGCGGGATGGCCGAGGTGCGGCGGGCCCGCGACCACCGGCTGGGCCGCGACGTCGCCGTCAAGCAGCTCCGCGTCGACCTCGCCACCGACCCCACCTTCCAGGCCCGCTTCCGCCGCGAGGCGCAGGCGGCCGCCGGGCTGAACCACCCCAACATCGTCGCCGTGTACGACACCGGCGAGGAGCCGGACCCCGCCTCGAACGTCCAGGTTCCCTACATCGTCATGGAACTGGTGGACGGGCACACGCTGCGCGAGTTGCTGCGGACCGGCCGCCAGATCCAGCCCGAGAAGGCGCTGGAATTCGCCCAGGGCGTCCTGGAGGCGCTGAACAACAGCCACAAGGCGGGCATCGTCCACCGCGACATCAAGCCGGCCAACGTGATGCTCACCCCGGCGGGCCAGATCAAGGTGATGGACTTCGGCATCGCCCGGGCGGTCGCCGACACCTCGGCCACCATGACCCAGACCGCAGCGGTGATCGGCACCGCGCAGTACCTCTCCCCCGAGCAGGCCCGCGGCGAGACCGTCGACTCCCGCAGCGACATCTACTCCGCCGGCTGCCTGCTCTACGAGCTGCTGGTCGGCCGTCCGCCGTTCCAGGGCGACTCGCCGGTCAGCGTCGCCTACCAGCACGTCCGCGAGGCCCCGGTGCCGCCGTCCCAGGTGGACCCGATGATCACCCCGGGGATGGACGCCGTGGTGCTGAAGGCGCTCGCCAAGGATCCTGCCGACCGCTACCAGACCGCCGCCGCGATGCGGGCCGACATCGGCCGGCTGCTGGCCGGGCAGGACGTCGTGGCACGCGCGCCGCGCGTCGTTCCCGCCCCGGCGACCGCGACCCTGGCCGCGGCGCCCACCGTCGTGGCCAGCCCTGCCACGTCAGTCCTCAACGAGGAGACCGCCACCCAGCCAGGCACCGCCACCCGTGCCCTGGCGCCGGCGCCGCGGCGCAACCTGATGCCGCTGTGGACCAGCCTGATCGCGCTGGCTGTGATCGCGCTCGGCATCGGGGTGTTCTTCATGCTCAACCCGGGCAACCAGGTCCGGATGGTCGTCGTCCCCAACCTCGTCGACCTCACCCCCGCGCGGGCCGCCGAGGTGCTGGACGAACTCGAACTGATCCCGCGCCCGATCGAGTGGCGCGGCCCCGACGATGCCACCGTCGGCCGGGTCGTCACCCAGCGGCCGTCCGCGGAAATGTCGGTGGAGGTGGGCAGCACTGTCGAGTTCGAGGTGAACGTGGGCCCGGTGAAGGAGAGCATCCCGACCGGCCTGCTCGGCCGGCCGTACCAGGAGGTCGTCGAACAGCTGAAGGAGATCGGCTTCAGCAACGTGACCTCCGAGCAGGACCCCAACGAGCCGCTCACCGCGCAGGCCGGCGAGGTGACCGGGGTGAGCCCCGCCGAGGGGGCGCCGGTCGCGCTCGACACCCCCATCGTGGTCTCGTTCGCCACCGGGGAGAGCCCGGTGCCGAACTTCACCGGGCTCGACCAGGAGTCGGCCGAGGAAGCCGCGGCCCTTGCCGGGTTCACCAGGCTGCGGTTCACCACCGAGCCGTCGGAGGCCACCGAGGGCACCGTCATCTCGCAGACCCCCGGCTGCGGTCAGGTGGTGAAGCGGACCACCACGATCCGGATCGTGCTCGCCGGACCGATGCCCGAGCCGCCGCCGACCACCCCGCCACCCACCACGGCGCCGCCGACGCCGACCGAGTCACCGACCAGCGAGCCGACCGACGAGCCGGGCGACACGGGGGACTAGGACACGACGGCTTCCGGGCCGACCAGCGGCGACATCCCCACCGCGCGCTCGGGTGCGGCGACATCGCCGCACGCGGCGAGCCAATTGGCGAGCATCTGGTAGCCGCCCTCGGTGAGCACCGACTCGGGGTGGAACTGGACGCTCTCGATCGGCAGGCTGCGGTGCCGCAATCCCATGATCACCCCCGACTCGGTGCGGGCGGTGACCTCGAGCTCGTCAGGCACCGTCGCCGGGTCGAGCGCCAGAGAGTGGTAGCGGGTGGCGGTGATCACCGGCGGCAGGCCGCGGAACACCCCTTTGCCGTCGTGGCGGACCAGGGAGGTCTTGCCGTGCAGCAGCTCGGGGGCACGATCGACCACCCCGCCGAAGGCGACAGCCATCGACTGCAGGCCGAGGCATACCCCGAAGATCGGCACCCGGTCGGCCAGGTCGCGGATCACGTCCACGGACACCCCTGCCGACTGCGGGGTGCCGGGGCCCGGGGAGATCAGCACCCCGTCGAAGCCGGCGTCCCAGCCGTCGGCGGCGAACCGCGGGTCGTCGTTGCGCCAGATCTCGACCTCGGCGCCCAGCTGGCCCAGGTACTGGACCAGGTTGTAGACGAACGAGTCGTAGTTGTCGATGACCAGGATGCGCGCCATGGCGCCCATTGTCGCCGACGATCCGGGGTGCGACCACGGGCGGCCACGCGCGGGGTCGGGACGCCGCCGCGCGCCGGGGGAGTGGACGGCGGGCGAGGTCAGCGCGGGCTGCCGGCGAACCGGAGCTCAAGCGGTCCCTGGTAGCCGGGCAGGGTGACCGCGGACTCGCGCTCCTGGGCGTAGCCCAACCGGTAGGCCGCCACGTACTCGCGGTAGACCTGCAGGTGCGCCGAATCGGCCAGCGCGGCCTCGAGCGCGAGCTGGTCGCCGATCGCGGTCACCACGTACGGCGGCGCGTACGGCACCCCGTGCAGCACGACTGTGTTGCCGACGCACTTGATGCCGGTCTGGGCAGTCACCCGCTGGCCCTGGATCGTCATCGCCTCGGCCCCGCCGTGCCACAGCGCATTCACCACAGCCTGGATGTCCTGCTGGTGGACTATCAGCAGCTCGTCCGGCACCCCGGCCGGCTTCACCGACAGCGGGGCGTCCGACAACGTGACGGTGACCGCAGGACCCGCCACGGCGGTGAGCTGGGCATTGCGCGACAGCTCGGCGAGCTGGTCGGCCAGCGGGTCGTCGTCCTGGGCCTGCTGGGCCAGCCGGTCGACGGCGGCGCGCAGCTCCGCGGCGGTGGCCGCCAGCTCGGCGTTGCGACGCGACTCGGCCCGCAGCAGGTCGGCCAGCTCCGTGGTGCGGCCCGGACGAAGGTCGTCACCGTCGGCCGCCAGCGCGCCCGTGGTGAGCATCACCCCGGCGAGCAGGGCGGTCAGGAAGGTGGCGGCGCGGCCGGCCACCGTCCGGGTGCGCTGGTGACGTCGGGCGCGGCGGAACCGGGCGCGGGCCCGCGTCCACCGATTCAGCACAGCGCCAGCCTACGACGGGGCCATCCATCGCCGAACCCGGTACTGTTGGTCTGTCCGGCAGGTGTTGTGCAAGGAGTGACGGGTGCCCGAGTCGAAGGTCCGCAAGGCCGCTGTCGAGAAGAAGCGGCAGGCCGCGAAGGAGTCACGCGCCCAGGAGCGCGCCAAGGAGCAGAAGACCGTCGCCGCGCCCGGGAGCCGGCAATGGGTGCTGCCCGCCTTCATTACGCTCGGCCTGCTCGGGGTGATCTGGCTGGTGGTCTACTACATCACCGCGTCGGTGGGCATCTACGTCCCCGGCATGTCCGACCTGGACGGGATCTGGAACATAGTGATCGGGATGGGTGCGCTGGCGGGCTCGTTCGCCCTTGCCACCATGTGGAAGTAGCCCCACCCCTCGCCTGACTGGACAGGTACCGCCGTCCCTCGGCAGTTGGCGTCCACCCAACCGGGAAGACGCTGCCGGCCCGCGCTCACTGGACAGTTGCCGCCGTCCTCGGCGGTTCGCGACCAGTCAGGACGGGACGCGACCGGTCAGCCGAGCGGCTTGAGCAGCGGGAACAGGATCGTCTCCCGGATCCCTGTGCCGGTCAGCAGCATCAGGACGCGGTCCATCCCCAGCCCCATCCCGCCCATCGGCGGGGCGCCGAACTCCAGGGCCTGCAGGAAGTCCTCGTCCAGCTGCATCGCTTCGAGGTCGCCGGCGGCGGCCTTGAGCGACTGCGCGACCAGGCGCTCGCGCTGGATCACCGGGTCGATCAGCTCTGAGAAGCCCGTGCCCCGCTCGACGCCGCCGATGATCA
>JAEZGC010000030.1 GCA_023437345.1 Actinomycetes bacterium | reverse complement strand
CGCCGGATCTGGCCGTCGAGGATGATCCCCAGCCCGACCCCGGTGGCGAACTTCACGAACAGCAGGTCCCGGGTGTCCCGCCAGGCCAGCGCGTGCTCACCGATCGCCATCATGTTGGCGTCGTTGTCGACCCAGACCGGCACCTCGAAGGCCTGCTGCAGAGTCCCCTTCACGTCCCAGCCGTCCCAGCCGGGCATGATCGGAGGGCTGGACGGCCTGCCGGTCTGGTGGCTGACCGGCCCGGGGACGCCGATGCCGACCCCGGCGAGCCGTGGCCTGCCCGGGACCGCTGCGGCGAGCAGCCGCCGTCCGGTGCTGACCACCGCGTCGAGGATGACGTCCGGGCCGCGGTCGACCGGGAGGTCGAGGTGTTCCTCGGCGAGGATCGACGCGGCCAGGTCGCTGATCCCCACCCGCACGTGGCTGGCGCCGACGTCGACGGCCAGGACGGTGCCGGCCTCGGGCCGGAAGTAGAAGGAGGTGGCCGGCCGGCCCATCGAGCCCGGCCGCTCGCCGCGCTGCCCGATCAGGCCGGTCTCGAGCAGCGAGTCGAGCCGCGCCGCGATGGTAGACCTGGCCTGGCCGGTGATGGCGCACAGCTGCGCCCTGGTCATCGGCGTGGAGCGCAGCAGCTGGAAGACCTCGCCGACCCCCGGGGCTTTCGGGAGGATGCGCTGGAGCTCTTCCATAGGGGGAAGTAAACCATCTTGAGCACCGGTTATGTGCCCTGGAGACGAGATATTGGGCAGTTCGCGACGATAACAGGTTGATAACTGTCGGACTTTTGCTCGACAGCCGCCAAAAGTAGGTCTAGCCTCCTGCCATGGTCAGTGCTGATCAGGTGCCGTTGCTGACGGCCACGGGGGTGGTGAAGCACTTCCCGGGCGCCAAGGCGCTCGACGGGGTGGACTTCGACGTCCTGCCCGGCGAGGTGCACTGCCTGCTGGGCCAGAACGGCGCGGGCAAGTCGACGCTGATCAAGGTGCTGTCCGGAGCCCACCGGCCCGACGCCGGCACCATCACCTGGCAGGGCGAGGAAGTGTCCTTCGCCACCCCGATCTCGGCGCTGCGGGCCGGCATCGCGACCATCTACCAGGAACTCGACGTGATCGAGAGCCTCAGCGTCGCCGACAACATCCTGCTGGGTCACGAGTTGTCGACGCTGGGCTGGATGCGTCCGGCCGCCGCCCGGGAGCGCGCCCAGGCGCTGCTCGAACAACTGGGCCACCCCGAGATCTCGCCGTCCACGGAGGTCGGACGGCTGTCCGCCGCCCGCCGCCAGATCGTGGCGATGGCGCGGGCGCTGTCCCACAACGCCCGCCTCGTGATCATGGACGAGCCGTCCTCCGTACTCGACACCGAGGAGGTGGACAACCTGTTCCGGGTGATCCGGCGGCTCACCGAATCCGGGATGGGCGTCATCTACATCTCCCACCGGCTCGAGGAGGTGCGCCGGATCGGCGACCGGCTCACCGTCCTGAAGGACGGCCGCTCCACAGCCAGCGGCATCCCGGTGGCCGAGACCCCCACCGCCCAGATAGTCAGGCTGATGATCGGCCACGAGGGCACCCTCGACTTCCCGGCCCGCCCCGGCGTCCCCGACGACGCACCAGTGGTGCTGCAGGTCGACGACCTTGGGCTGAAGGGCGTCTTCGCCGACGTCTCCTTCGAACTCAGGGCGGGGGAGATCCTTGGCCTGGCCGGACTGGTCGGCTCCGGCCGCTCGGAGATCCTCGAGACCATCTACGGCGCCCGCAAGGCCAGCAGCGGACAGGTCCTGCTGGACGGCCGCCAGCTGCCGTCCGGCCGGGTCCCGGCAGCGGTCTCCCGCGGCCTCGGCTTCTGCCCCGAGGAACGCAAGAGCCAGGGACTGCTGCTCGACGAGCCGTCCTTCAAGAACGTGACGCTGGCTACCTTCGACCGGGAAGCGCTGTTCGGCTGGCTGCGGGTCACCGCCGAGAAGACGGCCGCCCAACGCCAGAACGACGACCTGCAGATAGTCCCCAACAGCACCACCCGGATCACCCGCACCTACTCAGGGGGCAACCAGCAGAAGCTGATGCTCGGCCGCTGGCTGGCCCGCGGGGTGCGCGTCCTCGTCCTCGACGAGCCGACCCGCGGCGTCGACGTGGGCGCTCGGGCCGAGGCCTACGAAGTGATTCGCGGCCTCGCCGCCGAGGGGGTGGCGATCCTGCTCGTCAGCTCCGAACTCGAGGAGGTGATCGGCCTGGCCGACAACATCCTGGTGATCAGCGAAGGCCACATAGTCGCGCGGGTCGCCGCCGCCGACGTGGACGAGGAGAAGGTGCTCCACCTGATCCTTGAGGGGAAGGAAGCCGCATGACCGCCCAGACCGACGCTGCCGCACCGGCCGCCCGCCGCAGCCTGCCGCCCGGCGTGATGCGAAACCTCGGCCTGGTGCTGGCCTTCCTGCTGATCTGCGTGATCGGCGTCGTCACCGCCGGCGAGCGGTTCACCAACCCTGGCAACATCCTGACCATCCTCAAGCTCGCCGCAGCCATCGGCGTGGTGGCGATCGGGCAGACCTTCGTGATCACCTCCGGAGGCATCGACCTGTCGGTCGGCTCCGTCCTCGGGCTGTGCACCGTTGCGGCCACCCTGTTCTCGGTCCAGTCCTTCGGCTGGGGCGCGATAGTGCTCACCGCCCTCGGTGTCGGCCTGCTGTGCGGCGCGGTGAACGGGGTCATGGTCGCCTACGGACGAATAGTGGCCTTCATCGCCACCCTGGCGATGCTGGTCGCAGCCAAGGGGGTCGCGGAGATCCTGTCCGGCTACAAGACGCTGCGGATCCCCTCGCCCGACCTCGCCCCCTACCCGTACGCCCAGGCCGAGGCGCAGAAGTTCCTCGAGTACTTCACCGGTGACCTGCTCGGCCTGCCCGTGATCGTGTGGATCTTCCTTGTCGTCGCGGTGATCGCATGGCTGGTATACAACCGGACCACCTTCGGCCGCCGGGTCACCGCGATCGGCGGGAACATGGAGGCCGCCCGGCTGGCCGGGCTGCGGATCAAGCCCAACCTCGTGGCGGTCTACGCCCTGTCCGGGCTCTGCGCCGGGATCGGGGCGCTGGTGATCCTGTCGCGCACCACCGCCGGCACCGCCACCCACGGCGAGCTCTACGAACTGGACGCGATAGCGGCAGTCGTCGTCGGCGGCACGCTGCTGATCGGGGGCCGCGGCACCATCGTCGGCACCGTGATCGGAACCCTGCTGTTCGTCACCCTGACCGACATCTTCATCCTCAACAACCTGGCCGTATCCACCCAGAAGGTGGCCAAGGGCCTGATCATCGTCGGCGCCGTCCTGCTGCAGCAGTACCTCGCCCAACGGGAACGCACCACCTAGCAGAACACTCACACCGAAGTGAAAGGACACCCATGTTGACCAAGAAGCTCAGCGCACTGCTCGCCACGGCAGCAGCCCTCGCGCTGGTAGCCGGCTGCACCTCGAACGTGCCGCAGGCCACCACCGCCGCACCGCCGGCCAGCAGCCAGCCCGCCCCCGCCGGTCCGGCGGAGGGCAATGACGCCCCCGGCGAGAACGTCACCATCGGCCTGTCGGCGCCGGCCGCCGACCACGGCTGGATGGGCGCCATCACCTCGGCCGCCGTGGCCGAGGCGGGCAAGTTCTCCGACGTCACCCTCGACCACCCGCAGGGCACCAACGACGTCAACGCCCAGATCGCCCAGATCGAGACCTTCATCAACAACAAGGTCGACGCGATTGTCGTGCTGCCGTTCGACGGCGAGGCGATGACCGACATCGCTCTCAAGGCGATGGCGGCCGGCATCCCGGTGATCAACGTCGACCGCGAGTTCTCGTCCAGCTTCGCCGCCCGCACCACCATCCTTGGCGACAACTACGGCATGGGCCTGTCCACCGGTACCTACCTGTGTGAGGCGCTCGGCGGCAAGGCTGACGCCGTGATCGGCGAGATTCAGGGCATCGCGAACCTGAAGCTCACCCAGGACCGCTCGCAGGGCTTCGCCGACGCGCTGGCCAAGTGCGGCATGAAGGTCTCCCACCAGGTGGAGGCGCTGTTCACCGTGGAGTCCGGCGAGGAAGCCGCCCAGCAGCTGCTGCAGGCCGCCCCCAAGCTCGACGCGGTGTGGAACCACGACGACGACCAGGGCATCGGCGTCATGGCCGCCTTCAACGCCTCCGGCCGCAGCGAGTTCATCATGGTCGGCGGCGCTGGCTCGGCCGACATGATGGAGCTCATCAAGGCGGACAACACCGTCGTCAAGGCCACCACCATCTACCCGTCGACCCAGGCTGCCGATGGCATCCGGCTGGCCCGGCTGCTCGCCCACGGCAAGGCCCTGTCCGACCTGGTCGAGCTCGAGGTGCCGCGCCAGATCATGCTCTACGCCCCCGTGGTGACCAAGGAGAACGTGGACCAGTTCCTGCCGAGCGCCTTCCGCTCCTGACCTCCAGCGCCAGGGGGGGGCCCCACCGTGGGCCCCCCAGGGGGG
>JAEZGC010000010.1 GCA_023437345.1 Actinomycetes bacterium | reverse complement strand
CCACCACGGCGGTCAGCAGCCGCCGGTGGACGGGGCCTGCGGCGGCGACCGCGGCGTCCGCCACCTCGCCGAGGTGCACGTTGAGCCGTCCGAGGTGGCCGTCGTCCTTCACCGACCACCCATGGGCGCGCAGGCCGTCGATCCGGTCGCGGGCGTCCTTGCTGTCCACCGCGATCACCAGGTGGTCGTAGTGCAGAGCCTGGGTCTGGCCGCCGGCGACGACAGCCACGGTCTGGGCCGCCAGGTCGACAGCTGTCGCCGATCCCCACACCGTGACGCACTCGGGTGGCAGCAGCCGGGTGATCGGGACCCGTGCGTGCTCGGGCCGGACGTCGCCGGTGATGACCTCGGCGGTCCAGCCGTGGAAGGCGTGGTGGTCCATCTCGGAGACGAGGGTGAGTCGCACCCCGCCACCGGCCAGGTCGCGCCGGATCCGGCGGGCGAGCCGGCGCGCCGTCCACAGGCCGCTGTAGCCCGCGCCCAGCACCACGACCTCGGTCGCCCTGCTTCGAGCGCTCA
The DNA here is from genome assembly GCA_023437345.1 of Actinomycetes bacterium. Classification (GTDB taxonomy): domain Bacteria; phylum Actinomycetota; class Actinomycetes; order Propionibacteriales; family Propionibacteriaceae; genus Propionicimonas. The sequence goes on along the minus strand of JAEZGC010000010.1, from coordinate 6,294 downwards.
TCCGGTCCCCCTGGCGTCGGCGGTTCCATGCTGTCCCTGACCGGACGGCACAGACAGACGGCAGGTTTGCCACCGCACGACTACTCTTCCGGCATGGTCGACCCGACGCAGCGCCACACCGATGCCCGGCGTCGGCTGGAGTTCGCTGCGGCGGCCGCCCAGGCCGAGGCTGCCGCGGCCCAGCCGCAGCTTGACGCTTTCGTCGCCGACGCCACCCGGCTCGGGTTGGCGCCCGAGCCGCTGCACGCGACCCTGCTGAGCGGCCAGCGGGTGAAGACCCCGCTGACCGGCTGGTACATCAACGCGGCCCGGACGCTGGCTGTCGGCCCGGGCGGCGAGTTCTACAACCTGGTGACCTCGGGCGGCGTGCTGGCCCGGTTCACCGGGGTGAACGTGACGCCTGCGCCGCCGGTCCTGGAGGTCGGGCGTGGCGGCCGCGACGGGGAGACCGGGCCGCTGGCGGACTTCCTGGCCCGGGCGCTGGAGAGCTATCGTTCCCGCTGACCCTCGGTGCATTCCAGACGGCCGAACGGGCCGACGTTGTCTTCCGGGTAGGGGACGCCGGCGCGGTGGCGGGATTGCCGGAGCGCTGCGGGTCTGCCGGCAGCCCGCCCCAGACATGGCACCAGGGGGCTACTGGATATCCGAGCAACCCCCTGGGCGATCAGGTTTGGTTCTTGCGGCAACCAAGGGCCGGGCCTTACCCAAATCGTAGGTCCGAAAACGTTATCGAACGCGTACTGGACGGTGCCGTAACCAGATTGTTAACAACGCTGGCCGAACCGGACCCGCGCCGTCCAGCCTCAGCGGCGCCGGCGGCCTCGCTTGCGTGATGGGGGCGTCGGAGACGGTTATGGGACGGGTCGCTGGGCAGGCGGGGAAAGCGGGGGCGCTCGGACCGGTTATTGGTGGGTCTTCGGGCCGCATAACCCGCGCTGGTGCCCCCGCCGCCGGAGCACGCTCTGGACACCACGCCGATAACCGGCCCCGCTGCCCCAAGTCCACCGGGATCGGTCGGCCGCGCGACCCCCTGTGAACGGGCGTGCCGAGCCGGCAGCCGCCGCGGTTGCCTCGTCGCAGCCGTCCCCAGCGGCGGCAGTTTTCCACAGATCCCCGGCGATCTCGCCGAGACGTCTGGGCAGATCGGTCAAGGAGCCCTAGAGTCTCGCCACCGGACGTAGAGCAACCCACCCCCGAGGTTTCGCCGCACCGTCCGGTGACCGTGGTTAGGCGAACCGACATGTCAGACGTTTCGGAACCCACCCGCGCCACCCGGGTGCGCCCCAGGCGCAACCTCCGCCTGGTGGCGGTCGGCGTGCTGGGCATGTGCCTGTCCGGGCTGGGCGCCGCCTGGTTGTACTCCACAGCCGCCACGGGCAGCTCGGTGGTCTCGGTGACACGTACCGTGCATCGCGATCAGCTGATCACCGAAGCCGACCTGGGGCTGGTGTGGCTGCCGTCCGCGCCCGGGATCGAGACAGTGCCCGGTGAGCGTCTCACCGAGATCGTCGGGCAGACCGCGCAGACCGACCTGGTGGCCGGTTCGGTGCTGTCGCCGCGCTCGTTCGGTGCCCCTGCTGTCGAGGTCGGCACCTCCCGGCTGGGGCTACGGCTCGCACCCGGTCGGCTGCCGGCCTCGGAGCTGCCGCCCGGCACCCCCGTCCTGCTGGTCGCCGTGTCCCGGGACGCCGCCGAGCCACCACCAGGGGCGAGCGTGGTGGGCCGGGTCGCCTCGGTCGGCGTCACGCTGCCCGACGGTGCCACCCTTATCGATGTCAGCGTCCCGCAGGAGCAGGCTGAGCGCGTCGCGCGGCTCGCCGCCGGCGACCAGCTGGTGGTGGTGCGCCAACCGGAGGGCCGGCGATGAGCATCGTGGTCCTGACCAGCGCCGCCCATTCGCCCGGGGTGACGACCACCGCGCTCGGGCTCGCGCTCGCGTGGCCGCGCCCCGTCCTGCTGGTGGACGCCGACCCGCACCCGTCGCAGGCCGTTCTGGCCGGGTACCTGCAAGGCGAGGACCCGTTTGGCGCCGGGCTGTGGGCGCTGCTGTCAGCGCATCGGGAGCGGCGGTCGATGGCCGACGCACTGTCCGCGGCCGTGCTCGACCTGCCGTCGCCGGACGGCGTCTCGCGCGGCTTCCTGCCCGGGTTCGCCAACCCGGGGATGGTCGAGCTGTTCGGACCGGTGTGGCCCGAGTTCGCCGCCGTCCTGGCGGACGCGCCGGGCGACGTGCTGGTCGATGCGGGGCGGCTGCCCAACCGTGGCCTGCCGCCGGCGCTGGTCGGGGAGGCCGACGCGGTGGTGGTGGTGACCCGGACCAGCCTTGTCGACCTGGTCGCGCTGCGGTTGTACCTTCCGCTGCTGACCGCGGTGGCACCCCGGGAGCCGGCCCTCCTGCTGGTGGGGCCGGGCCGGCCGTACACGGCCGCCGAGATCGGCAGCCAGTTCGGCGTCGCGAGCGTCGACTCCCTGCCGTGGGCGCCGCGGGAGGCCGCGGTGTGGTCGCACGGGGCGCCTGCCGGACGGCGGTTCGCTGCCAGTGGCTACGCCAGGGGCGTCGCCCGGCTGGCCGTCGACCTTGCCGGCCGGCTCGCCGCGTTGCAGGAGCGGATCGGGGCTCCGCGATGAGACCCCTGGCCGAGGTCTCCCTGCTGGCGGCCGATGCGTCGCCGGCCTCGGTGTTCCCGCGCGAGCGGTTGGCCGCCGTCCCTGCGCTGGCCGCCGCGGTGGCCCCGCAGGTCGACTGGCCGCTGGTGGTGGCGCTGCGGCGCAAGGCGTCCGACCTGATCACCCGCCGGCTCGCAGACGCCACCCAGGACGGCGCCCCGCCGCTGTCGTCGCTCGACCGCCGGCTGCTCGGACGGTCGGTGGTGCGCTCGGTGGTGGCAGACCACGCCGCCCGGCTCGGTGCCGACGGACGCGCCCTGTGGCCGGTCGAGACCGAGCGCGCCTACGCCATCGCTGTCGAGGATGCGATCTTCGGGTTCGGAAGGCTGCAGCCGCTGTTCGAGATCGCCGACGCCGAGAACATCGAGATCCACGGGTACGACTCGGTGGTCGTCCAGTACGCAGATGGGCGGCGCGCCACCCATCCGCCGGTCGCCGACAGTGACGAGGAGCTGGTGGAGGCGATCCGGTTCCTGGGCGAGTCGGTGACCCCGGCGCGCCCGTTCGACGACGCCCACCCGACCATGACGCTGGCGCTGGGCGACCGGCACCGGTTGCACGCCATCGGTTTCGGGCTGAGCTTCCGGCCGTCCATCGCCATCCGTCAGCACACCCTGGTGCAGGTCACCCTGCCGGATCTGGTCGCGGGCGGCACCCTGACCGAGGATCTCGCCCGGCTGCTGCACGCGGCGGTGCTGGCCCGCAAGTCGATAGTGATCTCGGGGGACCAGGGCGCCGGCAAGACCACGCTGTTGCGTGCGCTGATCGCCGCCATCCCGGCCAATGAGCGGTTCGGCACCCTGGAGACCGACTACGAGCTGCTCACCCACCTGCAGCCCGGACGGACCAACATCCTCGCCCTGCAGGCGCGGGTCGGCATGGGGGAGACCCAGGACGGCCACCGCCTCGGTGAGTACAGCGTCGCCGACCTGATTCCCGAAGCGCTGCGCCAGAACCTCTCCCGGCTCGTCGTCGGCGAAGTCCGCGGCGGCGAGGCGGGCGCAATGTTCGAAGCGATGACTGCAGTGTCGGGATCGATGTCGACGACGCACTCCCACTCGGCCAGTTCCACAATCGACCGGCTCGCGTCCCGCGTCGCGCAGGGCGGCGTGCTGACCATCGAGGAGGCCTACCGCCAGATCGCCCACCACCTGCACCTGCTCGTGCACGTCCGGCTGGTCGACGAGACCTGGCGAGGCGGGGTGCGCACCCGGCTGGTCTCGGAGGTACGGCAGTTGACGGGGGGCATCGAGGCCGGACGGCCGGTGACCCACCTCGTCTATCAGGCCGACCCGGCCGGAGGGCACCCGCGGTTCACCCCCGATCCCGACTTCGTTGCCGAACTCGAGCCGTTCCGCAGCGGGTGGGACGACTGATGGGTGCGCTGGTCGCCGCGGTGTGCGGTGTGGTGTTCGGCGCAGCGGCGCTGGCGACGGTGGTCGGCTGGTACGACGCGGCGCCCCGGCCGGCGAGCCGCCGTCCGGGCTCGTGGACCGGACTCGGCCTGGTGCGGCGGATCGGGACCCGTCGGCTCGCCGTCGCCGCGGGCTGGGTGATCGCAGGTCTGGTGGCGGCAGCGGTCACCGGCTGGGGCCTGTTGGCGGTGTTGGGCCCGCTGCTGGGGGTCGCGGTGCCGTACCTGCTCGGCAAGCCGCCGGACCGGGAGCTTCAGCTGTTGCAGGCGCTCGACAGGTGGGTCCGCAGCCTCGCCGCGATCCTGCCCACCGGGCGCTCGATAGGCGATGCGATCCGGGTGTCGGCCCGGCAGGCGCCCGCGCCGCTGGTGACCCCGCTCACCCTGCTCGTCCAGCGGATGGACGACAGGTGGTCGCTGCCGGCAGCACTGCACGCGATGGCCGACGACCTCTCCAGCGCGGACGCCGACGCGGTGCTTGCCGCGCTGGCGCTGGCCGCCGAGCGGGGCGGGACGGGGGCCCAGGCCACGCTGACCGCACTGGCCGACGCGATCCAGGACCGGCTGCGGGCGTTGCGCGAGATCGAGACCGAGCGCGCGAAGCCGCGCCTTGTGGTCGGGCAGGTGACGGTGATCACACTGGTCGTGCTCGGCGGCGCGCTGGCTTTCGGCGGCGCCTTCTTCGAGCCCTATCGGACGCCGATCGGCCAGGTCATCCTCACCGTGCTGATCGCCGGCTACCTCGGCTCGCTGCTCGCGCTTCGTCGAATGGCGCTGCCGAGACCCCGGCAACGCATCCTGCGCAGGGCAGCCGGATGATCGTCCTCGCCGCCCTGGTGGGGTGCCTGTTCGCCGGAGCCGTCTGGGTCCTTGTGGCCGGCTGGGTGCCGGTCCACCCGCGGCTGGGCGATGCCTTCGACCTGCTGGACGGCCGCCATCCCCCGGTCACCCCACCCGAGCCGGGGCTTGGCCGGCTCGGCGGCTGGGTGCGCGGTCGCAGCGGGCTCGGGATCGGGGACGACACGCGCCGCCGATTGCGGATCAGCGGGATCAGCGTCGACCGGCACGTCGCGCACAAGACGATAGGTGCGTTCACCGGCCTGTTGCTGCCTGCCGCACTGGGGACCTGGCTGGGCTGGCTGACCGGCTCACCCTCGCTCCTGCCGGTAGGGCTCGCGGTGGCGGGCGGGGCGATCGGGTTCGTGGTACCCGACCTGCTGCTGCGTGGCAGGGACCGCGCGGTGAGTGAGGATGCTGAGGAGGCGCTGCTCACGTTCTTCGACCTCGTCACCCTCGAGCGGCTCGCCAACCGGTCCGGCAGCCAGGCGCTCCGCGCGGCTGCCGCGGTTTCGGACACAACTGTCTTCCAGGCCATCGCCGAGTCCCTGGAGCGGGCCCGGCTCGAGCAGCGGGCGCCCTACGCCGAACTGCAGCGGCTGGGCACCGACCTCGACCTGCCGGCGCTGGTGGACATCGCCGACGTGATGCGGCTCGACGAGGCGGGAGCGGCGCTGTCGGGCGCCCTGCGGGCCCGGGTGCGCGAGTTGCGGGATGCCCACCTCACCCGGATGAAGCTCCACGCCAACGAGGTGTCGGAGCGGATGGGTGTGCTGATGGTCGTGCCCACCCTGCTGTTCGGACTGCTCTTCCTTGTCCCGCCGCTGCTCCGGCTCGCGGCCGGCTGACGGCTCTCGGCGGCGGCCGGCTGGGGAAGGAGGTTGTGGATGGGAGTAGTTGTCCACAGATCAGCTGAGACGTCTTCCCTCAGCACAGCCACGCTCGTAGAGTCCACGATCACCGGACGCCGAACCCACCCCGGGTGTCTCCAGCCAGCGTCCGGCGCCCTAGGAGACTGCAATGCGAAGGTTCCTCCACCACCTGATCGGCGCGCTCGCCGCGCCACCCCGGCGCCGCGACGAGGCAGGCCTCAGCCAGTCCACGGAGAACGCCATCCTGCTCGCCGGGGCCGTGACGATCGCTGTCGGCGTCGTCACCGCGATCACGTTGTTCGTGAACGCGCGGCTCCCGACACCGTGAACGAACGCGGGCTGTCCGAGTCCACCCAGTGGGCCATCGTGGTACCCGCGCTGCTGACGCTCGTTCTCGGACTGGTCCAGACCGGGGTGTGGCTGCACGCCCGCTCGGTGGCCGCCCAGGCTGCGGCGGCGGCCGCTGACCTTCGCGCGGGCGGGCCGCAGGCGGCGGCCCAGGCG
>JAEZGC010000216.1 GCA_023437345.1 Actinomycetes bacterium | reverse complement strand
GCCTCCGACGCCGCGGGGGCAGCGGCGTGTGCTCACCCGCGGGCTGAGGATTTGCTGAGAGACTGGCGGGGTGTCGGGCCTCAGGTGGTTGGCGTCGCTGGTGGCGGTCGGGGTGATCGCAGTGGCCGGCTGCGCCAGGGTGTCGCCGGTCGCCCCGCAGACTTCTGAACCACCGCCGCCGGCGATCGAGATCGGCACCGACGGCACCCCCACGATGTCGCTTGTCGCCGCGCTCTACGCCGCGGCACTGGAGGCGGACGGCCAACCCGCCACCGTTGTGGACGTGGTGCCGGGCACCGAGACCCTCGCCCTGGCAGACCACTCGCCGGTCGCCATGCCTGTCTACGCGGCCAGCATGCTGCGGCAGTTCAACGCCGAGTCCGCTGCGGAACCGTCAGGCATCGTGGCGGCCCTGGCGACGGCGGTCGCCCCCGAGTTGTCCGTGCTGGAGACGAGCAAGGTCGACGGCGGGCTGGTCTGGGCGGTCACCATGGAAGCGGCGTCCAGCGGCGTGGCCGACCTCACCGCGGTCGGGGCCTGGGGCGCCGACAAGGTGGTGGCGGTGCCCGCTTTCGCCCTGACCAGCCCGTCGGGCGTGCCGGCCCTCGAGGTGGCTTATGGGACGACAGCGACCATCCGGGAGGTCGAGGACGCCGCCGCCCGGCACGATGCGCTGCTGGACGGCACCGCCGACGCGGCCGGCTTCCGCCGGACCGAGACCCTAGGGCTGTCGGACCTGGTCGAGCTTGACGACCCGATGGGCGTCGTCACGCCAGACCCGCTGGTGGTGCTGCTCGCCGCGGACCTCGCCGACCAGCGTCCCGACGCCGTCCTCGTGCTCGATGCCGTGCAGCAGTCTCTGACGCCCGAGTCGCTCAACGCGCTCACCCTGACGGCCAGGCAGGACGGCGCCGAGGCCGCCGTCGCTGACTGGCTGGAAGCCGCCGGCCTGGCCGGCTGAGGCCGCCGCTCAGTAGTCGCCGGCGGCGGTGGCGCCGTCCAGCACCGCCCGGGTGCCGGAAAGGCCGAGCCGGGTGGCGCCGGCCTCGATCATGGCGATCGCGCTCGCGTGGTCGCGGATCCCGCCGGACGCCTTCACGCCGAGCCGGCCGCCGACTGTGGCAGCCATCAGCGCGACCGCGTGGACAGATGCCCCGCCGGCGGCGTGGAAGCCGGTCGAGGTCTTCACGAAGTCGGCGCCGGCCGCCTCCGCGGCCCGGCAGGCGAGGACTATCTCGTCGTCGGTCAACGCCGCCGACTCGATGATGACCTTCAGCCCCCGCGGAGCGGGGCCCCCGGCCCGGACGGCGGCGATCTCGGCGGTCAATCCGGCGAGGTCGCCGGCCTTCGCCAGGCCCAGGTCGATCACCATGTCGACCTCGTCGGCCCCCCGTGCCACAGACTCGGCGGCCTCGGCGGCCTTGGTGGTCGGCGTGTGCTTGCCGGACGGGAACCCGCAGACCGTGGCGATCTTGACCGGCGCGTCGCCGACGGCGACCGGCAGCATCGAGGGGGACACGCAGATCGAATACGTGCCCAGGTCGACGGCCTCGGCCAGCAGGGCGGTCACGTCCGCGGGCGTCGCCGTCGGGGCGAGCAGGGTGTGGTCCACGTAGCGGGCCAGTTCGGTGCGGCTCAACTCCATGACCCGACGCTACCGCAGGGCGCGGCGCGCGGCGCCCCTCGCTTCGGGTGGCCTGCGGTGGGCGGACGTCCAGACTCAGGCGGTATCGGCCAGCCCGAACCGGCGGCGGTAGTCGGACGGGGACAGCCCGATGGTGCGGCGGAAGTGGTCCCGCAACACAACGGCCGAGTTGAAGCCGACCCGGCCGGCGATCTGCTCCACCGAGTAGTCGGACTCCTCCAGCAGGCCGCGGGCGGCCAGGACGCGCTGGGTGGTCAGCCACTTGTGCGGCGTGGTGCCGGTGGCGGCGAGGAAGCGCCGGGCGAAGTTGCGCTCGCTCATCGTGGCGCGGGCAGCAAGTGAAGCCACCGAGTGGTCCTTGTCGAGGTTCTGGACCAGCCAGTCCAGCAGCGGCGCGAGGCTGTCGGAGGCGCACTCGGCGACCGGCAGGTCGACGAACTGCTGCTGGCCGCCGTCGCGCTGGGGCGGCACCACCATCCGCCGGGCGATGGTCGTCGCAACGGCGGTACCCAGGTGCTTGCGCACCAGGTGCAGGCAGGCGTCGATCCCGGCCGCGGTGCCGGCGCTGGTGATCACGCGGTCGTCCTCGATGAACAACGCCGAGGGGTCCACCTCGGTGCCGGGGAAGCGGCGCCGCATGGCGTCGGTGTGGATCCAGTGGGTGGTCGAGCGCCGTCCGTCCAGCAGCCCCGCCGCCCCGAGGACGAAGGATGCCGAGCACAGGCTGAGCAGTGTCGCCCCGTCGGCGTAGGCGTCGCGCAGCGCCGCCAGGACCTCCGGCGGGTAGTCCTCATCCGCTCGAACCACGGTGGGGGCGACGATGACGAGGTCGCTGCCGCGCAGTTCGTCCAGGCCGTGCTGGGGGGTGACGGTCAGCGGGCCTGCGTCCTTCACCGCGAGCGGGACGCCCGGCTGGACGGCACACACCCTGAAGTCGAACGGCTCGATGCCGTCGTCACTCCGGTCGATGCCGAAGACCTCCACTGCGACCCCGAACTCGAAGATCGATACCGGGGCCAGTGCGATCAGCCCGACTCGCTTCAGCGCCATGCTTCCAACATAGTGGCTGGATTCCTTCCGATGGTGGCATTGCGGCCACTGTTGGCAGGTAATCACCTTAGGGAAGGATAACTGCCATACGCGCTACCCGACACCCCGAGCTGTCGTCGCAGACCCGCACTGGGTGGTGACGCCGATGCGACCGGGGCACCCCAGGAAGGACCGTTGTGCCATGAGTGGATTCCTGATCGTCGCCGGCCTTGTACTGCTGCTGATCCTCGCCCTTGGCCCCGCGCACCGCAGGGCACGGGTGCCGTGGCGTCCGGGCTTCGACACCAGCAATGACCGCGACCTTGCGCGGCTGCAGGACGAGTTGCACGCAGTCGATGCAGGTCCCAGCGTCTACGGGCCGCGGTATCCGACCGTGCAGTTCGACCAGCGGCCGCCCGCCGACCGGACACTGGCAGCCTGACCGGGCACGACCCCCGGCGCCGCCGCCGCGACCTGGCCGCCACGACCGGGGGCGGGTCGCGGCTGGGTGACCTTGCGTATGTAGGCTCCACAAGCAGTGATGCCGTGGCCAACCGGCGCTACCCTGTGGGCGTGGCCGCCCGGAGCCGGACCGGACCGCAGGACGTGAGGTTCTGCCGCGCCCCAGACGGGGTGCGGATCGCCTACGCCGTCCATGGCACCGGCCCGCCGCTGCTGATCTCGACCTGCTGGATCTCCCAGTTGCTGACCGACTGGGAGAGTCCGGTGTGGCGCCACTTCCTGCGCGACCTTGGCCGCTTCGCCACCGTCATCAGGTTCGACGAGCGCGGCCACGGGCTCTCGGACTGGGAGGTGGACGACTACTCCCATGAGGCGCGGCTTGGAGACCTCGTGGAGGTAGCCGAGGATGCGGGGTTCGACAGGTTCGCGCTGATGGCGATGGCCCAGGGCGGCCCGATCGCGATCGACTACGCCATCCGGTTCCCCGGGCGGGTCACCCGGCTGATCTTCTACGACAGCTACGCGCTGGGGCTGCGTGACCGGTCCCCGGAGGCGCTGGCCTACCACGAGACGCTCGGGCAGATCATGAAGGTCGGCTGGGGGCGTCCGGAGTCCACCTTCCGTCGGGTGTTCACCTCGATGATGATCCCGCAGGCCACTGAGGAGCAGATGCGGTGGCTGGACGACCTGCAGAAGGTGGCCGCCTCGCCCACCACCGCCTACCAGGCCCGGGCAGCCTACGGCCGCGCCGATGTCACCCACCTGCTGGGGCGGATCACCCAGCCGACCCTGGTGCTGCACTCCCGCGGCGACCGGATGGTCGACTTCGAGGAGGGGCGACACCTCGCGTCCGAAATCCCCAACGCCTCTTTCGTCCCGCTGGAGAGCGACAACCACATAGTGCTGGAGGACGAACCCGCCTGGCCGGTGTTCGTCGCCGAGGTCGAGCGCTTCCTCGCCCCCGACCGGGAGTCGGCCGACGGGGTGCGCCCGCTGCTGCCGGACGACCTGTCGGCGCGGGAGGTGGAGGTGCTGCGGCTGGCGGCTCGGGGGTTGTCCAACGAGGAGATAGCCGCCGAGCTGGTCGTGTCGCTGCGCACCGTGGAGCGGCACTTCCAGAACGCGTACACCAAGCTCGGGGTGCAGGGACGCTCGGCCCGGGCCGCCGCGGTGGCCCGCCTCCTGTCGGCCTGATCGCTGGCCGGCTCCCGTTCCCCTCGCGGGCGGTCACCGACCTCCGCGCGTTCGCCTCGCTTACTGGTGAGTGTCCCCATCGAGTACGGGAGGGACACTCACCGGTAAGGCGCCTGTGTGGCGGACGGCGGCAAGCGGGCGGGGGTGTTCGCCTCGCTGTCGTTCTCCGCCCTGCAGCGTCCACCTCGTCCCGCTTACTGGTGAGTGTCCGCATCGAGTACGGGAGGGACACTCACCAGTAAGGCGCCTGTGGTGCGTGCGCGGGGCTGGGGTTGGACGCCGGTGCCCTGGCCGAGGACTGGAGCGGACGCCCGCGCGCCCTCGGAATGTGACGCCCGCCCCATCGGTATGTGATTGAC
>JAEZGC010000118.1 GCA_023437345.1 Actinomycetes bacterium | reverse complement strand
CCCTGCGGGAAGTCGGCGGTGGGGTAGTGGACGGCGGCGGTGAGCATGGCGCGCCAGTCCTGCGTGCCCTGCGCACTGGCCAGGTCGTCGGGGGCGAGCGGGAACACGTCCACCTCGTTGCCCTCGGAGTCGGCGACGGTCTTCCACCAGCGGGTCTGGTAGCTCACCCGGCCGCCGGCCGCCTCGAGCGCGGCTAGCTTGGCGTCGGTCAGGTCCCACGGGGTTCCGGCGTCGACGTGGATCCGGTTGCGCAGCGGGCGCGGCTCGTCCATCTGCTGGAACCACACCCGGGGGTGGCGTTGCAGCGGATCGGACAGCAGGTCCGTGTCTGCCCGGTCGAACCCCAACGCGATCTGCCAGAACGGCAGGACGGCGGCAATGTCACTGGCGTCGATCGCCAGCTGCATGCGCTGCACTGCTGACGGGTCCGCCACGAGGCCGAGCTCGTCGGCGGCCGCCGAGATCTGCCGGGCAAGCTGCACATCCTTGTCGGTGAGCGAGCGGGCGTCGTGAGTGAACAGCCGGAAATGGACGCCAGTCGCCCGCAGGTCGACATCGGGGTGGTGGCCTGCCGCCTCGGCGAGTTCACCGACCCGGCGGACGAGTTCGGCTCCAGCGGCGTGCGACGCGGCGGCGAACCAGGCATCCACACCGGCGTTCAGGGCGCGCCAGTGCCTGGTTCCTTCAGCCTCCTGGAACTGCTTCGGGGTGAGCGGAGCTGCGGACATCTGGGTCTCCTCGCGTCCGGACGGTGGCGTCGGGGTGGTCTCTCCCGCAGTATCGCCGGGCTGGGGGGCCGCGGGCGCGGGCAGTTCTGCGTAATGCTCACTGCGGCCGGCCGTCGGCCAATCTCCCCGTCCGCCATCACCGGGGCGGGGGAGCGGGGCGACCGCTGCGGGCCCTGCCCGGTGCCCCCGGCGGCGGCTCAGTGCGAGGAGGGTTCCGCGGCTGCGTAGGACTCGCCGTCGTCGTCCGCCACGACGTCATCGGGGTACTCCTTCGGTTCGCCGTGCTGCACCTGTCCGGCCTCCGCGGCGAGCGGGGCCGCATCGAGGACCTCGGTGGCGTCCGCCGGATCGGTCAGGTTCTGGACCTCGGACTTCTCAGTCATGGCTGGCTCCCGTGTGCTGCTCGGTGGATAACCCACCTCTACCCGGCAGAACCAGCGATGAACCACGCCGCAGTCTGCGGTTGGCGGACGGGCGGGGGAGCGGGTGCCTCCGGCTCGGGTCCCCCGGGGATGGCGGGCGCAGCGGCATCCGGGGGGAGTGGGTGAGCCTAGAGGAGCGTCGCGACAAGGGCGATCAGCGGCGGCGCGCTCTGACCGATCATGCCGCGCCAGAGTTTCCGGTTCGAGACGAACAAGACGATGCCGCAGCCGACCATGAAGGCGCACCCGTAGACGACCAGCGCTCGGCCGACGTCCGGCTGGCCGGCGGCGTGGGCGACCAGCCCTGCGGCCGGGCCTGCGGCAAGGAAGAGGTTGTAGAACCCCTGGTTGAACGCCCACAGGCGCACACCCTCCGCCGGTTCCGGACGGCCGAGCAGGAACGTCTGCACGTCCTTGCGATGGAACAGGAGGCTCTCCATCACGAAGGCCAGCACATGGAACAGCACGGCGATGACGACGAAGATCTGTGCCACGAGGTTCATGGCTCATTGTGCACGCGATGTCACCGGTGGTCGCGGTGTGCCCGGCCCACGCCCGACTGGCCGGGATTGGGCGGCGCGTCCAGGTCGCCGGCAGGACCGCGTCAGGTATCGCCGGGCACGTCGGGCCCGCCCGGCGGTTGCTCCCACAACCCGCCTTCGACAGTGCCGTCCCGGGTTGGTGGTGGCGGCCGCGGTTGCCGGTTCGGCTCCGGCATCGGGGCGGGGCGGTCTGCCGTGGTCGCGTTGCCGCTGCACCTCGCGGCGCGCCTGGAGTGCCTGTGCCGCTCTGGTCCTGACCTTTGAGTGCGGATCCTCGATTAGTGATTCCAGTGCTTCATCGGAGATGTGCGGGTTGAAGGTACTCCAGAAGCGGACGTCCTCGTCCTCGTCGGCCACCAGCGCTGCCAGCAGATCCGGCGGCACCGACGCGTTCCCGGCGATGGTGCCACGCAGCGCCGCATTGTCCCGGGCGAGGGTCCAGAGTGCGGCGGCTGGCGTGGCGGGGTTCCGCGCAACAGCGCTCAACACAGCCTGGTCGTCGTCCCGCACCAGCCGTCCGAGCGCCTCGGGCGGGGTGAGGGGGTTGGCCGCGACCGCCCGGCGAACGGTTGCGTTCCGGCTGCGGCCCAGGCGCGCCAGCGAGTCAGCCGGTGTCAGCTCATTGGACGCCTCGGCCACCAGATCCTCGACATCCGACATCGTTGCGCCTTCCTCGTGACCGAGCCCGTGTGCGGAGGTCTACCGCAAGTCGAAGGCACACCTCAACCCGGGCCCACTGACCGGGCGCCCCGCGTGACCCTCGGCCCAACGCTGGGGTGTGCGCGCCGACACGAAACGTCGCGCACATGCCGAACTCAGGACGTCCGTCCGGACAGTCGCACCAGGCCCCAGGCCGGCGCGGTCCTCAATCCAACCGATGAGCGCGCATTGAACTCCAGGGGTACGGAACAAGAAGCCCCACACCCCCTACCCCATCGGCCGGCTGACGGCGATCTTCTCCACCCGAACATGGCACTGGGCCGAAACTACTCCCGGCCCGCAGTGAAGTAGCCGCTCCCCGGCGCCTGTCAACCGATAGCGTGGAGCCGTGGCCAGCGCAGACGAACAAGGCAATCGGGCATTCTTCGCCTACCCCTCAGAGCCGCCACTTCGTGCTGAAGCGATGCGAGACGCGGCCTCCGCGCTATCGAAGCGCGGGCACACCGCCCGCACGTGGGAAGACATGAAGGTTGACGGGCGCATACTGATCGACTCGATAATCGAAGAGATAGATGCGTCTGACGGCGTAGTCGGAGAGATCAGCTCCATGAACTGGAATGTACTCTTCGAGCTGGGCTATGCCGTGGCCCGCAACAAGCCAATATGGCTAGCATTCGATGAGACAGACACCGAAGCTGATCGCAACTGGAACGAAGTAGCGATCTTCGCCACCGTAGGCCGCACCCAGTATGCCGGCAATCCAGAGGTGCTTGTTAGCCGCTATCTGAACGGACTAGCTGACAAGACCCCCCCGCTCTTTGGGGTTCTGCTCGCCAATGGCAAACCGCGAGAGGAGAACGCGGTATTTGCACCCTCGCTGCCCCTTCGGTTCAGCGCTGCGCTGGGTCTGGAACAACTGCTTGAGAGGCAGAGCCATCTCAAGATTCTGGGCGCGGGAGATGATCTTGGCATCGCGCCGCTGGGCTTCTATGCCAAGGAGATCTATCGCTCGTCCGCGGCGATCATCCACCTCTTGAGCGCCAGTAGAAAGCGTGCGACCGAGCACAACGCACGCGCCAGCTTCTTGGCGGGATTCGCGCACGGCTTAGGGATCCCGCTTCTCATGGTGGTACAGCAGGGATTTGTCGCACCGCTAGACTACCGCGACCTACTGTATCAGTACAGCACGTCAGCCGAACTGCAGAAGAAGGTAAGGGACTGGCTGGATACGATTCCGAAAGCCAGGTTGGGCGGACGTCGCCTCGGGCGCTTTCAACTCGATATCGAACTGCCGCTTAACAGTTTTGGACAGTATGTCGCAGAGTATGAGGCAGAGGAACTGGGAGCCTATTTCGTGCAGACAAGCGAGTTCTCAGCCGTCGTGGCGGGAGAATCGCAAATCTTCGCTGGCCGAAAGGGTACCGGCAAGACCGCTACTATGTTGCAGGTAGCCCTTGACCTCGGCCGGGACCGCGAGGTGCTTGTGGTTCCGATCAAGCCGTCTTCGTACGAACTGGCCGGGCTTGTCGAGGTGCTCAAACAGTTCGGGAGTCCCGCCCACGCGGAGTACTTCTTGATGACGAGCTGGACATTCCTCATTCAGAGCGAGATCGCACTACGCGCGCTCGAACTCCTGGGCAATCGGCCACTGTCCCAGGATGAGCAAGCCGCCGGCGAAGACCTGCGCTACCTGCTCCAGCAGATGTCAATCGACCCAGACGAAGACCTATCCACAAGGCTCGAACGCGTTGTGCAGAAGGTGCGCCGTGAAACGGCGCAGAGGGACGGGAATGACCACGACGCTGTGGCGCGCGCAATACGAGCGGATCAACTTAGCAGACTCCGTACGCTTACGTCTAGAATTCTACGAGGCTTTCGCAGGGTGGCCATCCTTATTGACAACTTGGACAAGAATTGGGAGCGTGGCCGCGATTTTGAAGTAAACGCGCGCTTTATTCTGTCCTTGCTCGTGGCGGCTGGGAGGATAGAGAAGGAGTTCAGTCGATCCCGAGGCGACACTGGGTTCAATGCAACTCTTGCTCTGTTCATTCGCACAGATATCCTGGATGCGGTGCAGTCGTACGCTCGTGAGCCTGACAAGATCGGGGCGAGGGCGGTGGACTGGGGTGACGAGCAACTCCTGGTTCGCGTTCTAGAAGAGCGCTACGCCGCAAATAGAAGGAAGAGGGTGGGCTCGGCCTCAATGTGGGAGGAGCTCTTTTGCCCGGAAGTTCGCGGATTGCCGACACGGGACTACTTCTTGTGGCGCGCTCTGCGTCGGCCGCGCGACTTCGTGTATTTTGCGAACTCAGCGCTTACTACGGCCATAAATCGCGGCCATTCACAGATTGACGCCTCGGACATCACTTATGCAGAGCGAGAGTACTCGCGGTTCGCCATTCAGGCTTTAATTGTCGAGAGCGAGTCGCTCAACGTGAATCTGGAAGAGGCGCTCTATGAATTCGCGGGGCTTTCCGCGACGCAGCCGCTGGGGGAGATTGATCGCCTGCTGGGTTCGGCGCCGGATCCCGAAATTCTGCGAAAATGGCTCACTGCTGCTTCGTTCTTCGGGGTCGAAGTCGCCGACGGCAAGTTCGACTACGTCGAGGGCGAGGTTTCCGCTCGGCGGAAGACCCTCGTGGCGGAACGTCTCGCATCGAAGGAGGAGAGGATTCCACGTCTCCGTATCCATCCGGCATTCCGCCCTTACTTGGAGATATCGGACGACGACTTGCACGACTGAGGGTCGCGGCAACACCCGGGTCCACAACATTGTTTCGACTGCAGGTACGCGTCTTCGGGAGGGGGAAGCGGCCATCAATCGCGAGGTGCCTGCCCTCGACCTGCCGAGGGTTGTGGCAAGTCACGCTCATGCCGCAGCGGGTGCGGTAGTCAGTCCGGTCGGGCTGGTGGTGCGTGGTTGGTCGCGGATCGGATGTCACAGGTGGTGGATGCTGGACACTACTGGAGTGTGAGGACATCTGGATCGGAACCTGCCGGCGGGAACACTGCCGAGGCGGCGTTCGATGTGATGTTCGAGGCCGTCTCGCCCCGGGTGTACGGGTATGTCCGTCGACATTGCGTGGACTCTGATTGCGACGACGTGGTGGCTGAGGTGTTCCTGGTGGCGTGGCGGCGGTTCGCGGACTTGCCGCCGGATCCGGTGCCGTGGTTGCTGGCGACCGCGCGTCGGGTGTTGGCGAACCATTGGCGCAGCCGGGATCGGCGGGCCAGGTTGGACGCGGAGTTGGGGGCGGTGGCCGATCTCGCGGGGAGTCCTGATCCGGCGGGTTTGGCGGCTGACCGGGCCGGGATGCTGGCCGCGCTGGGCGGGCTGAGCGTGGAGGACCGGGAGTTGTTGCTGCTGGTCGGGTGGGACGGGTTGGACGCCGCGGGCGCTGCTGAGGTGCTCGGCTGTTCGCCGGCGGCCGCCAGGGCCCGGTTGAGCCGGGCGCGACGTCGGTTGCAGGCCGCGCTCGACGATACGGCGTGCGAGCCGGTCTCGCCCGTCCGGAGGGCTTTAGTGCTGGGTGGAGGGAACTGACATGCCTGTTCGTGTTGATGGTCCGGATGTGGTGGAGACCCTGGTCGCGATGCGGCCCGACGCCGCGGACCTGGGCCAGATCTGGAACCCGGAGCGTCGCGCGGTGGTCTTGGCGTGCGTCCACCGCGAAGCTTCGATGGAGCCGGGCCGCCATCGGGCGCCGCGGCGGATCGGTGCCGGGTTGGCGGTGGCCGCGGTGTCGGCGGCGGCGCTCCTGCTGGTGCCGGGCATGCTGGGTGCCGGACGTCCGATCCCGGCAGTCCCGGCGGAGAGCCCCCGCCAGCCGGTCACCGTCCCGACGTGGGTGAGGGTCGCCGACAGCCCGCTGTCGCCGCGGTTCGAGGCGCGGGGGGCATGGGTTGATGGACAGTACCTGCTGGTCAGCGGGCACAACGATCCGTGCGGCCCGGTCGAGTCCGACTGCACCCCCGATCCCGTATGGCTGTCGGACGGGGCCATGTACGACCCGGCCACCGACTCGTGGACCCTGATCGCGTTGGCGCCGCTGGTCGGCGGCCTTGGCGAGCCGGTCCTGCTGGGCGACTCTGTCTACTTCCTCACCGACCCCGCCGAGATCTTGGACGTACAGGCGATCGGCGACCGGACCCTGTTGCGCTACCAGGTCGACACCGACACCTGGACCAGCCATCCGCTGCCGCAGCCTGGCGGCGGCCGGCTCGTCGCGACCGACTCGGCGGTCATCGTAACCGCCGGCTCCGACCTGGACGGTGAGGTCGACGACCTTGCCTTCCACCCTGACACCGGCACGTGGACGACGCTGCCGGACGATCCGCTCGGCGCCAGCTACGACCGCTGGATGGTCTGGGCCGGCGACCGGCTGGTGCTCTCGACGACCCGTCTCGAGGCCGACCCGAACCCACCGTCCGAACCGCTCCAAATCGCGACCCTGGACACGTCCCTGACCAACTGGACCACTCTGAAGACCAGTCGGCCCGTGTACGGCTGGGAACCGCTCGCTGTCGGCGACCGCGTCGTGTGGAAGTCACCCGGCGAGCGGTACGAGATCATCGGTGACCGCCGCACCCACGAGTACTACTCCAGCCTCGACCCAGCAACCAGCGAGGTCACCGACATCAAGGCCGGCTTCGAACGCGGAACCCTGGTCGGTACCTGGGCAGCCATAGGTGACCAGACGATCCTCGAGGGTGACCTGTTCGACCCGGTCACTGGGCAGTGGACCGCCATCCCCGCCCTGGAAGAGCTCAGGACCTTCCCCTACACCACCCAGATAGGCGGCGACCACTCCCTGCTGCTCTGGGGAGGCAACCCGACCGGCACAAGCACAGACGGCCGACTGCTCCTCCTACCCTGACAATCAATCGCAGCCGAACATCCG
>JAEZGC010000102.1 GCA_023437345.1 Actinomycetes bacterium | reverse complement strand
CGGCCACCCTCGGCCCGCAGCGCCTCGAGCCGGCTGGCGACATCGTCGCTGCCGGACGCGGCGGCCTGCGGCGGCTCGGCGGGCGCCGTCCGTTCGGCGGGGGTGTTGTTGTCATTGGACGGGCGGCGGGTGCGGGCCGGGGCGGACGCGGCACCGCTGCCGCCTGCCGCCTTGATGGCCTCGACCAGCGCTCCCTAGCGGAGGCCGGAGGCGCCCTTGATGCCCATCTGAGACGCCAGCGCCTTCAGTTCGGGCAGGAGCATCGAGTCGATGCCCCGCCGCGAGCCGGCGGCTGCCGTCGGATTGAGCGTGTCTGTCACTGAGTTCCTTTCGGAAGGGGTTTGCCTGCGGTGGGCACGACGAGCGTGGAAACGAACCGCATGATGACGCGTGTCCAGCGAACCCGGGTCCAGCGCATGATCCTGGAGGTGGCGGAATCACTGCTTCGGCGGGTGGGACCCGCCACGCCCGACCTGGTGGGGCGGTGGCGCACAACTGCGACAGCGCAAGAATAGCACCCCGCAGCGAACCTGCCTCACAGCTGCGCGAAGGCCTCGTCGAAGGCGGTCAGCAGTTCCGGGAGGCTCCGGGTGACGCGGAACTGCGGGAACTGGGCGACCAGCGAGTCGGGCGGCCCGACCAGGATCCCGGCGTCGGCCTCGGCCAGCATGGCTGTGTCGTTGTAGGAGTCGCCGGCCGCAACCACCTTGTAGTGGAGACCGTGGAAGGCGCGGACGGCGGCCCGCTTGCTGTCAGGCTGGCGCAGCCGGTACCCGGCAATCCGGTCGCCGTCCACCTCGAGGCGGTGGCACAGCAGCAGCGGGTGGCCGAGCTGGGCCATCAGCGGCATCGCGAACTCATAGAAGGTGTCGGACAGGATCACAACCTGCGCGCGTCCGCGCAGATCGGCGAGGAACTCGCCGGCCCCCGGCAGCGGACCCAGCTCGGCGATCACCGACTGGATGGTCGACAGGCTGATCCCGTGCTCGTCAAGGACCGCCAGCCGGTGGCGCATCAGCTCGTCGTAGTCGGCCACGTCGCGGGTGGTGAGCCGCAGTTCGGGCAGCCCGGTCCGTTCGGCGACGCCGATCCAGATCTCGGGGACCAGGACACCCTCGAGGTCAAGGCAGGCCAGGTGCATCAGTCACCCTCCACCCGCATCACGGCTATCGAGTCACTGACCTCGGGCAGCGCCGCCAGCGTGGCCACCGTGGCGCGCAGGTTGGCGTCCGGGGCGACGTGCGTCATCACCCCGAGCCGGGCACTGCCCTCCACCACGTCGCCGTCCTGGCGCACCGCCTGCAACGAGATGCCGTGGCTGGCGAAACAGCCGGCCACCTTCGCCAGCACCCCGGGCTCGTCGGTCACCTGCAACGACACGTAGTAGCGCGAGGCCACCTCGCCGGGTGGGGTGATCCCGCGGGCCGAGTAGGCCGACTCCCCCGGGCCGAGCGCGCCGCGGACCCGGTTGCGGGCCGCTGTGACGACGTCGCCCATCACCGCGGAGGCGGTCGGCTGGCCGCCGGCGCCGGGGCCCATGAACATCAGCCGGCCGGCGTCGCGGGACTCGATAAGCACCGCGTTGTAGGCGCCGGGGATGTTGGCCAGCGGGTGGCCGGCCGGAACCATGGTGGGGTGGACGCCGACAGCTATCCGTCCGTCGGGCGACAGGGCGCAGTTGGCCAGCAGCTTGATGACGCAGCCCATCTCCTTGGCCGCGGCGACGTCGGCAAGGGTCACCCGGGAGATCCCCTCCCGGTCGACGTCGGCCAGCCGCACCCGGGAGTGGAAGGCCAGCGAGGCGAGGATGGCGGCCTTGGCGGCCGCGTCGAAGCCCTCCACGTCGGCCGTCGGGTCGGCCTCGGCGTACCCCAGCGCCTGCGCCTCGGCGAGCACCTCGGCGAAGCCCTCCCCCGCGGTGTGCATCCGGTCGAGGATGAAGTTGGTGGTGCCGTTGACGATCCCCTTGACGGCCTGGACGGCATCGCCGACCAGCGACTCCCGCAGCGGCCTGATGATCGGGATCGCGCCGGCTGCGGCAGCCTCGAAGTAGAGGTCGACCCCGCTGCTCTCGGCCGCGGCGTACAGCGTCCCGCCGTCCTCGGCGAGCAACGCCTTGTTGGCGGTGACCACCGAGGCGCCGGCCCCCATCGCGGCGAGGATCAGGCTCCGGGCCGGCTCGATGCCGCCCAGCAGCTCGATCACCAGGTCGAGATCGCCGCGGCGGACCAGCGCGTCGGCGTCGTCGGTGAACAGCGCCGGGTCGATGCCGGCGCGGGGTCGTGACACGTCGCGCACCGCGATGCCGACCAGTTCCAGGGGCCGGCCGACCCGGGCGCGCAGGTCCTCGGCCTGGGTGAGCAGGACCCTGGCGACCTGGGATCCCACCACCCCGCACCCCAGCAGGGCGACCTTGAGCGGGACACTCGTCGTCATGGCGGTCCTTAGGATCAGTCGGTGGCGCCGGCGTCCAGCGCCAGCAGGTCGTCGAGGGTTTCGCGGCGGACCAGGGTGGTGATCCGGCCGTCGCGCACAGACACTACCGGGGGCCGCGGGGTGTGGTTGTAGTTGCTGGCCATCGACCGGCTGTACGCCCCCGCGGCGGGCACCGCGATCAGGTCGCCGGGGCGGACGTCGCCCGGCAGGAACTCGTCGCGGACCAGGATGTCGCCCCCCTCGCAGTGGACGCCGACCACCCGCGACACCACAGGTTCGGCCTGCGAGGTGCGCGACGCCAGCGTGGCCGAGTACTCGGCGCCGTACAGCGCCGGACGGATGTTGTCGCTCATTCCGCCGTCCACCGACACGTAGCGGCGGGACTGGCCGCCACCCACCTCGACCACCTTGACGGTCCCGACCCGGTAGACCGCGAGAGCGGCCGGGCCGACTATCGCCCGTCCGGGCTCGATGGAGATCGCGGGCTCGGCCAGCCCGAACGCGCGGATCTCGTGGCTGATGATGTCGCGCAGCCCGGCGGCCAGCTGGGCGGCCGGCGCGGGGTCGTCGTCCTTGAGGTAGGCGATCCCGAAGCCGCCGCCGAGGTCGAGCTCGGGAAGTGACACCCCGGTCGCCTCCTTGAACTGGCTGACCAGCTTCAGGGTGCGCCGGGCGGCGACCTCGAAGCCGTTGGTGTCGAAGATCTGCGAGCCGATGTGGGAGTGGATGCCGCGCAGCTCCAGGTGCGGGCTGTGGTAGCAGCGGACCATCGCCACCAGCGCCTGGCCGCCCTGGATCGAGAAGCCGAACTTCTGGTCCTCGTGGGCGGTGGCGATGTACTCGTGGGTGTGGGCCTCGACGCCGGTGGTGACCCGCACCAGCACCTTCGCCGTGGTGCCCAGCTCGGCGCACAGCCGTTCCAGCCGGACTATCTCGTCGGCGGAGTCGACGATGATCCTGCCGACACCGCTGGTCAGGCCGAGCCGCAGCTCAGTCTCGCTCTTGTTGTTGCCGTGCATCCCGATCAGCTCGGGCGGGACACCGGCCCGCAGCGCCACGGTCAGTTCCCCCAGCGAACAGACGTCGACACCGAGGCCCTCCTCGGCGACCCAGCGGGCGACTGTGGTGCACAGGAACGCCTTGCCGGCGTAGTAGACCTGCCAGCCGGCGAAGGCGTCCCGCCATTCAGCGGCGCGGGCGCGCAGGTCGAGTTCGTCCATCACGTAGGCGGGGGTGCCGACCTGCTCGACCAGGTCGGTGAGCTTCAGCCCGGCGACCGAGACGACGCCATCGTCATCCCGGGTCACGGTCCGGCTCCACAGCTTCGGGACCAGCGCGTTCACATCCTCGGGCCGGGTCAGCCAGACCGGCGCCGGCAGGGTCGCGTCGGCATGGATCGAGCCCGCGACGTGCATGTGGGTCATGCCCGATACTGTGCCACGCCGCGACGGGACCACCGGCCGCAGCGGGATTGCTGGTCACCCGCTCGCAACCACCGCCACCGCGAGCAGGTCCTGGACCTCGGACAGCCGCAGCCCGGCGGGGTCGCTGACCGGCCGGCCGTCCGCGGTGACGGTGAGGGTGCCGCAGGCAGCGCCCAGGCAGTCCCGGCTGAATCGCACCCCCCAGATCGTGAAGAACTGGCCCAGCGTGACCTCCCGCGCGCCGCGTCCCTCCAGCCACACCACCCCGGTTTCGTCGTGGGTGTGGACGGGGGCCTGCAGCGCGCGCGGCAGGTCCAGCCCGATTCCCGGGACCAGCGGTACCGGCTCGCCGTCGATCGCCAGGGTCAGGGTGAACACCCGCTGGTCCGTGGTGTCGTCGAGCCGGGAGGACGCCACGCCGGCGGCCTCGAAGTAGGACACGCCGTCGCGCGGCGCCGGCCACGGCGGCGGGGTGTCGCGCAGCACGGCGGGGGCCGGCGGCGCCTGGGCGACGCACCCGGTCAGCAGCAGCCAGACCAGCAGGGTTGCCAGGCGGCGCAGCGTCCTCACCGCGACAGGATAGGGCGGTGAGCGCGCCCGCCGGAGTTTGCTAGAGTTGCCGAGGCCCGGCCGACCGGGACGGCCCCCGTAGCTCAGGGGATAGAGCACCGCCCTCCGGAGGCGGGAGCAGAGGTTCGAATCCTCTCGGGGGCGCAATCTGGCGCCACAACCACCGGTGACTCCTCGACGCAGGGCTCACCGGTTTCCTGTCCCCGCAGGACCGCGCGCCGCCGGCTTCCCTGTGGCGAGTGCACACTCCAACTCTCGGTCCAGTCACCAACCCACT
>JAEZGC010000310.1 GCA_023437345.1 Actinomycetes bacterium | reverse complement strand
GATCTACGTCGAGGGCCGGCACGACGCCGAACTGGTCGAGCGGATCTGGGGCGACGACCTGCGGCTGGAGGGCGTCGTGGTGGAGTACCTGGGCGGGATCGACGACCTGCCGTCCATAGTGACCGAGTTCGGGCCGGCGCCCGGTCGGCGGCTGGGCGTCCTGGTCGATCACCTGGTCAACGGCACCAAGGAGACCCGGATCGTGCAGCAGGTCAGCTCGCCTCACGTGATGGTGACCGGGCACCCGTTCGTGGACATCTGGGCGGCCATCCTGCCCGAGCGCGCGGGGCTGGCCGCGTGGCCGCAGGTGCCCCGGTCGCAGGAGTACAAGGCGGGACTGAGCCGGGCCCTTGGCCGTCCGGCGGGCAGCCAGGCCGAGATCGCCGCCACCTGGCAGTGGCTGCTGGGCCGGGTCCGCAGCTGGCGTGACCTCGACCCGGCGCTGCCGCGCGAGGTGGAGCGGCTGATCGACTTCGTGACCGCCGACGAGATGGAGTCCTGAGTGGACACCGACTGGGTATCCGACAGGCTGCGGGAAGTCGCCGAGCAGGTGATCCTGCCCCGGTTCGGGGCGCTGCGGGAAGGTGACGTCGAGGAGAAGAAGCCCGGCGACCTGGTCACCATCGCCGACCGGGAGGCGGAGACCGAACTGGTGAGGATCCTCGGCCTGGCCGACCCTGGGTCGCTGTTGGTCGGCGAGGAAGGGGTGTTCACGGACCCGGCGCGGCTCGACGCGCTCCCCACCGCCGAACGGGCCTGGGTGATCGACCCGGTCGACGGCACCCGCAACTTCTCGCGCGGCTCGCCCGACTTCGCCGTCATGCTGGCCGAGGTCCGCTCCGGCGAGACGGTGCGGGCCTGGATCTGGCAGCCGGTGCACGGCAGGCTCTACGTCGCCGAACGGGGTGCCGGGGTGCGCTGCAACGGCGAACCGGTGGCCTGGACCGACCCGGGCCGAGAGGTGCCGCTGGGCGCCACCTACCTTCCGCTGCGCGACGACGACCCCTGCCCGCTCCAGGTGCAACGATCGTGGGGCTCGTGCGGCATCGACTACCCCAAGCTGCTGGCCGGCGAGGTCGACTTCCTGACCTACCGCTCGATGTTCCCCTGGGACCACCTGCCCGGCGGGCTGATGGTCAGCGAGTTCGGTGGCGTGATGGCCAGCGAAGCGGGGGTCCCGTACCGTCCCGGGGTGATCGGACGACGGCTGATCGCAGTGATGGATCCGACCCTGTGGCCGCGGGTGCGCGAGGCCCTGGCCGGCCTCCGGTAAGGCTCGACGCCGCGGCGCGGGGGTGGCACAGTTGCCCCATGACCGAGAACGACGACATCAAGGCCCGCATGCGCGATGCGCTCGCGAAGAAGAACGCCGGGCACGAGAACGCCGTCGGTGAGGGCGGCCACCACAAGGAGAAGGGCCCGCAGGCCCGGGGCCGCCAGGGCGGCTCGCGCGAGTTCCGCCGCAAGGCCGGCGGATAGCAGCTACACCAGCGGGAGCTGGGTGCGGGGGACCAGGCCGGCGGCCGCGAGTTCGGCGTAGGCCAGCGGCAGCGCGGCGCGAACCACTGCCTCGTCGAACGGCCATTCTCCGGCCTCGTAGGCGACCTCCGGCTTGATCCCGCGACGGACCAGGTGCTCGACCTGGCCGTACAGCCCCGAGATGCGGGCGCGCTGGTCGAAGGCGAACAGCCTGTCGATGGTCGTCCCGTGCCCGGGCACGATGACGGTGTCCTCGTCGACCAGGCCGAGGACCCCGTCCACCGCGCTGGGCCACAGCTTCAGGTGGGAGTCCGGGCCGATCGACGGCGGACCTGACTGCTCCAGCAGGTCCCCGACGAAGACAAGGTTCGCGTCGGGGACGACAGCCACCACGTCGCCCTCGGTGTGGCCGCGGCCGAAGTGGACCAGTTCCACCCGGCGCCCGCCGAGGTCGATCACCCGGGCCAGCGCGAACGGCCCGCTCGGGGCAACCACGTCGGACCCGGCCAGACCGTGCTCGGCGGCCAGCGCCGGCAGGTCGGGATCGTCCAGTCGGCCCAGCAGGCTCTCGTGGCCGTAGCTCGCGACCCCGGCGAAGCCGGCCAGTCCGAACCAGTGGTCCCAGTGCCAGTGGGTCACCACGACGGCGGCGACCGGGACCCCGGCCACGTCCTCGGCGGCGCGGCGGATCGCCGCACCCTGCGCGGGGGAGGAGCCGGTATCCACGACAAGGGCCGACTCGGCGCCGACCACGAGGCCGACATTCACCGCGGCCGGCTCGGCCACCGCGACGTACACCCCGTCCGCGACGGGTTGGAAGGAGCCGAGGTGCGCGTGGGGCATGGCGTTCACGATAACCGAGCGGGGGGATGCGGCGCCGCGCCGGGTGCTACCGGTGGAGCGGGAGGCGTCCGGCATTGCCCGCCGGAACCCCGGCGATAACGCTGTAGACTGGCACTCGACCCCGACGAGTGCCAGATATCAGGATCGGAGGCCGGCATGCTCGACGATCGCAAGCTCGCGATCCTTCGCGCCATAGTGACCGACTACGTGTCGATGCGTGAGCCGGTCGGGTCCAAGGCCCTCGTCGAGCGCTACCAGCTCGACGTCTCGCCGGCCACCGTCCGCAACGACATGGCAGTGCTGGAGGATGAGGGCTACATCACCCAGCCGCACACCTCGGCCGGCCGAATCCCCACCGACAAGGGCTACCGCCTGTTCGTCGACCGTCTCGGCGCGGTCAAGCCGTTGTCGACCGCCGAGCGGCGCGCGATCGAGACCTTCCTTGCCGGCGCCGCCGACATCGACGACGTGGTGCGCCGCACCGTCCGGCTGCTGGCCCAGATCACCCACCAGGTCGCCATCGTGCAGTACCCGATCGAACTCGGCTCTGCGCTGCGCCACATCGAGCTGGTCTCGCTCGGCGGCGACCGCGCCCTGGTCATCGTGGTGACGTCGGTGGGACGGGTCGAGCAGCGGTCGATCGACACCGGGGGCGCCTCGGAGGAGACGATAGCCGACCTGCGCGGCCGGCTGAACGCGGCCCTGGTCGGGCTGGCGCCCGATCGTGCCGAGACCAGCGTCCAGCGGATCACCGACGAGCTGCCACCGCCGCTGCGTCAACTGGGTGCGGTGGTCACCACGGCGCTGCTCGACATCCTGGGCGCCCAGCGGCCGGGCCGTGTCGCGGTCGCCGGCGTCCCGAACCTGACCCGGTTCTCCGACCAGTTCGAGAGCACGGTCAAGCCGGTCCTGGAGGCCCTGGAGGAGCAGGTCATCCTGCTGCGCCTGCTCGGCGAGGCGGTCGAGGTCGATGACGTCCTGGTGCGGATCGGGCACGAGAACCCGTACGAGCCGCTGCACACCACCTCGGTAGTGGCCAGCGCGTACGGAAGCGCGCCGGAGTCGTGGGCCACGTTGGGTATCGTCGGTCCGACGCGGATGGACTACCCGTCGACAATCGCCGCGGTGCGCGCGGTGGCCCGCTACGTCGGGCGCTTCCTGGCAGAAGGATGAGTGTGAGCACTGACTACTACGAGGTGCTGGGGGTTCCGCGGGACGCCAGTTCCGAGCAGATCAAGAAGGCCTATCGCCGGCTGGCCATGAAGTACCATCCCGATGTCGCCGACGCGCCTGATGCCGCCGATAAGTTCAAGCAGATCGGCGAGGCCTACGAGGTGCTGCACGACCCGCACAAGCGGTCGGTCTACGACCGCGGCGGTGACCCGCTGGGCAACTCCGCCGGTGGCTTCGGCGGCTTCGGGTTCCCCGGCGGCAGCTACGACTTCACCAACCTCGTCGACGCGATGTTCGGCGCCCAGGCGTCCAGTCGCGGACCGCGCTCGCGGACCCGGCGGGGTCAGGACGCCCTGGTCCGGCTCACCCTCACGCTGGCGGAGGCGGCCTTCGGGGTCACAAAGCCGCTGCGGGTGGACACCGCGGTGATCTGCCCGCGGTGCAACGGCGGCGGGGCCAACCCCGGCAGCTCGCCGGTCACCTGCACCACCTGCCACGGCCAGGGTGAGATCACCCAGGTGCAGCGGTCCTTCCTCGGCGACATCCGCACCTCCCAGACCTGCCCGGCCTGCCGCGGCTACGGCACGACCATCCCGGACCCGTGCGGGGAGTGCTCTGGTGAAGGACGGGTACGCAGCAGCCGCACGATCAACGTCAAGATCCCTGCCGGGGTGAGCACCGGCAATCGGATCCACCTCGACTCCCAGGGCGAGGTAGGTCCCGGCGGCGGCCCGGCCGGCGACCTGTACGTCGAGCTCACGGTCGCCCCGCACGAAGTGTTCCGGCGCAACGGCGACGACCTCGAGGTTGTCGTGAAGGTGCCGATGACGGCTGCCGCGCTCGGCACCGAGGTGTCCCTTGCCACCCTCGAAGCCGAGCGGGATGACCTGGACAAGGATGACGCCACCGTCGCGGTGCAGATCCCGGCCGGCACCCAGTCCGGCACCCGGATCGCGGTCCCCGGACGCGGCGTGCCGCGGCTGCGCGGCGGCGGCCGCGGCGAGCTGGGGGTCACCCTCCTGGTGCAGACCCCGACCAGGCTGGACGACGAGCAGCGCGAGCTGCTGCGCCGGTTCGCCGACCTGCGCGACGAGGGCCGTCCCGAAGTGGCGGCCGATCGCCACAAGGGCGGGGTGCTGGGCTGGCTGAAGGAGACCTTCTCGTGACCGAGCCGCTGTTCCTCGCCCATCTCGACGGCCCCGACGTCGGCGCCCGGGTCACCCTTGCCGGTGAGGAGGGCCGTCACGCCGCGCAGGTCCGCCGGGTCCGTCCCGGCGAGGTGCTCTGGGTCAGCGACGGAGCGGGCACTGCCGTCCGCGGCCCGGTTGTCGAGGTGGGCAAGCAGCGGGTGGTCATCGAGGTGGCCGAGGTGGTGCACGCACCGGCCGGCCCGGTGACTTATGTCGCGGTGCAGGCGCTGCCCAAGGGCGACCGCGCCCAGCTCGCCGTCGAGCTGCTCACCGAACTCGGGGTGGACGAGATCCTGCCCTGGCAGGCCGAACGCTCGGTGGTCCGCTGGACGCCGGACCGGGTGGAGCGCGGCCTGACCAAGTGGCGGGCCACCGCACGGGAGGCGGCCAAGCAGTCGCGCCGGTTCCGGGTGCCCATAGTGAGCGCCCCGCTGACCACCGCGGAACTGGCGCTGCGGATCGCCCAGACCTCGCTCACCGTCGTCCTCCACGAGTCGGCCACCGACCCGCTGGCCGGCCTGGAGATCCCCGCGACGGGCGAGATCATGTTCATCGTCGGCCCCGAGGGCGGCCTGACCGACCACGAGATCGAGACCTTCAGTTCCGCAGGCGGCAAGGTGGTCCTGATCGCCGACACCGTGCTGCGGACCTCGACCGCGGGGGTGGTGGCCCTGGCCCAGCTCCAGGCTCTCGGCGCCCGTGCCAGTGGCTGAACCTGCCGGCCCGGTCGAACCGCCCGGCGTCGCCGCCGCGCCGCAGGCGTCCCCGGCGACGCCGTTCGGCTTCGAACCCCGCTCCGTCCTGCCCGGCGGCGCCGGCCGCACCGGTGTGATCCGGA
The DNA here is from genome assembly GCA_023437345.1 of Actinomycetes bacterium. Classification (GTDB taxonomy): domain Bacteria; phylum Actinomycetota; class Actinomycetes; order Propionibacteriales; family Propionibacteriaceae; genus Propionicimonas. The sequence goes on along the minus strand of JAEZGC010000310.1, from coordinate 8,750 downwards.
CGCCGCACGGCGAGATCCGCACCCCCGCGTTCGTCGCGGTCGGTACCAAGGCGACGGTCAAGGCCGTGCCGCCCGAGGCGGTGGCTGAGCTGGGCGCCCAGGCGGTGCTGGCCAACGCCTACCACCTCTACCTGCAACCAGGGTCGGACATCGTGGACGCGGCCGGCGGGCTCGGCGCCTTCATGAACTGGACCGGACCCACCTTCACCGATTCGGGTGGGTTTCAGGTGATGAGCCTGGGCGTGGGCTTCAAGAAGGTGCTCGCCATGGACACCGTCGGGCTGGCCGACGACGACGTGATCGCCGACGGGAAGACCCGGCTGGCCCACGTCGACGATGACGGGGTGACCTTCCGCTCCCACCTCAACGGCGACCTGCACCGCTTCACACCCGAGGTGTCGATGCGGATCCAGCACGAACTCGGCGCCGACATCATGTTCGCCTTCGACGAGCTCACGACCCTGATGAACACCCGGCAGTACCAGGAGCGTTCGGTCGAGCGGACCCACGCCTGGGCGGTGCGCTGCCTCGCCGAGCACGGTCGGCTCACCGCCGAGCGGACAGGCAAGCCCTACCAGGCGCTGTTCGGCGTCGTCCAGGGCGCGCAGTACGAGGACCCGCGCCGCCGGGCAGCACGCGACCTCGCATCCCTGGATGTGGACGGGGGCGGGTTGGACGGGTTCGGGATCGGCGGGGCCCTTGAGAAGGAGAACCTCGGCACCATCGTCGGCTGGGTGACCGGGGAACTGCCGTTCGACAAGCCACGACACCTGCTGGGGATCTCCGAGCCCGACGACTTCTTCGCCGCGATCGAAGCCGGGGCCGACACCTTCGACTGCGTGATGCCGTCGCGGGTCGCCCGCAACGGCGCGCTCTACACCCGCGACGGACGGTTCAACGTGGTCACGGCCGCCAACCGGCGCAACTTCGGCCCGATCGACGACCACTGCGACTGCTACACCTGCGCGAACTACACCCGGGCCTACCTGCACCACCTGTTCAAGGCCAAGGAAATGCTGGCCTCCACCCTGTGCACGATCCACAACGAACGCTTCACGGTCCGCCTGGTCGACGACATCCGGACGTCCATCGACACCGGCGACTTCGACGCCTTCCGGACCGAGTTCCTGGGCCGGTTTTATTCCGGACGCCGCTGACGCGTCGTCCGTCGAGACTCCTCCCTTGCCGCCGCTGCCGCGGCGTCGCGGTCCTTCGTCTATTCCGCGACCCGCTGACGCGGCTCGCGTCGAGACTCCTCCCTTACCGCCGCTGCGCCACCCCCTTGACCAGTGTTTCGATAACCATCAATATAGAGGTATGTCTAACAGCGGGACGGTGATGCTGGCCGAGCAGGGGGCTGCAGTCCCGATGCTGCGCGCTCTGGCTGATCCCGTCCGATTCGACCTCGTGACGCTGATCGCCGCGCGACCCGGCGCGACAGCTGGTGAGCTCGGGGCGGGCCTCCCGGTGTCCCAGCCGACGATCTCCCACCACCTCAAGGCACTGTTCGACGCCGGCCTGGTCGTCCGGTCGCGGGTCGGCACGACGGTCTCGTACCGGGTGAACCCGACAGCCCTCGCCGGTGTCGCCACGCTGCTGACCGGCCTTGCGAAAGGACAGATCGGCTCGGATCCGGGCCCGGCGAGGTGGGGCCGCGCCCGGCCGTCGTTGGCGTCGGGATCTGCCGACAAGGTCTTGCGAAGGGGTGCCGAGGAACTCGCCTACCGATTCGCGGGTGTGTTCGCCGTCGAAACCGTCGACCGCGCCGCGCGCGAGTCCTACCAGGCGCTCTACGGCGTTGCGAAGGTCAAGACCTACGTCCCGGTACTGGCCCTGCGCTTCGCCGAGGAACGGCTGACCGCGTTGGCGCAGGCCGAGGGCGCGCTCGCGAAGCCGCTGGTGGAGGTGCTGCTGGTCTGCACCCGCAACGCCGGCCGGTCCCAGCTCGCCGCCGGCTTTCTGCGCACCCTCGGCCAGGGCAGGGTGCACGTCCGATCGGCGGGTTCGGCTCCCGCCGACCAGGTCAGCCCGACAGTGCTGCAGGTGATGGCCGAGCGCGGCATCGACCTGGCCGGCGATTTCCCAAAGCCGCTCACCGACGACGTGCTGCACGCCGCCGACGTGGTGGTGACGATGGGGTGCGGCGATGCCTGCCCGCTGTACCCCGGCAAGCGCTACCTGGACTGGGACCTGAGCGACCCCGAGGGCCAACCGCTCGAGACGGTCCGTGGCATCGCGGACGCTGTCGAGCTCAAGGTCCGTCACCTGCTGACCGATATCGCAAGCCTGGACAGATGAGGCCCTTTATGGCTGACCAACCCGTCGTCCTGTTCGTCTGCGTCCACAACGCCGGACGATCCCAGATGGCCGCCGGCTACCTCAACGCCCTCGGCAAGGGCCGCGTGGAGGTTCGCTCGGCCGGCTCGCAACCGGCGTCCATGATCAACCCGGTCGCCGTCGCCGCGATGGCGGAGGAGGGCATCGACATCGGTGGTGAGCAGCCGAAGGTGCTCACCACTGACGAGGTGAAGTCGGCCGATGTCGTCATCACCATGGGGTGCGGCGACACCTGTCCCTGGTACCCCGGCAAGCGGTACGAGGACTGGGTGCTTGACGACCCGGCGGGGCAGGGGATCGAGGCGGTCCGTCCGATCCGCGACAAGATCCGCCGCCGCGTCGAGGCCTTGCTCGACGACCTGGCCCCTGCCTGAGCGCGCCGTCAGGCCGGCTTGGTGGCCCGGATGATGGCTGAGTGCATGCCGGGCGCGGTCTCGTGGCTGAAGGTGACCTCGGCGTCGACGAACCCGGCGGTGGCAAGCCCCGACAGGTACTCGCTCCGGCTCAAGGCGCCGGCCACGCAACCGACCCAGGAGCCGCGCTCGGCGCGTTCGTCGGGGGTCAGGTGGTCCTCGGCGCCCACGTCGGAGATGCCGAGCCGCCCGCCGGGGGCCAGCACCCGGAACATCTCTGCGATCACCTTCGGCTTGTCGACCGACAGGTTGATCACGCAGTTGGAGATGACCACGTCGACAGCACCGTCGGGCAGCGGCACGTCCTCGATCCGCCCCTTCAGGAACTCCACATTCGTCGCCCCGGACGCAGCAAGGTTCTCCTGCGCCAGCGCCAGCATCTCGTCGGTCATGTCGACGCCGTAGGCGAACCCGGCAGGACCGACCCGGCGTGCCGAGAGCAGGACGTCGATCCCGCCACCGGAGCCGAGGTCGAGGACGCGCTCGCCGGGCTTCAGCTCGGCGATCGCCGTCGGGTTCCCGCAGCCGAGGCTGGCGGCCACCGCGGCGACCGGCAACTCGGCTGTCTCCAGGCTGCTGTACAGCCTGGAGCCGAACACCTCCGAGGATGCGACGGTCGGCCCGCAGCACGAGCTGGGCGTGGCCTCCTTCTCGTCGAGCACCTGGAGGGCGATCCGGCCGGCCTCGCGCGACTGCACCGCCGCGTCGGCGTAGCGCTCCCGCACCCGGTCGACGATCTCCTGGTCGGTCATTGTGTACTCCCATCGATAGATCTCGATACGTGATGCTGCCACACCCATCGACGCATTTCAATGCGTCTGGCAGAATCGATCCCGTGAAGATCCTCGACCTGACCCAGGCCGCCGTCTGCTGTTCCCCGGTGACCGCCGGGGTCCTCGATGCAGCGGCTGCCGAGGCGACCGCGAAAGCGTTCCGCGCCCTCGGCGACCCGACCCGGGTGCGACTCGTCTCGATGATCGCCGCGCAGCCCGGCCAGGAGGCCTGCGTCTGCGACCTCACCGATCCCGTCGGGCTCAGCCAGCCCACGGTCTCCCACCACCTGCGGATCCTCACCGAAGCCGGCCTGGTCGCCCGCGAGCAGCGCGGCAAGTGGGCCTACTACAGCCTGGTGCCGTCCGGGCTCCAGGCGCTGGCCCGGGCCCTCACCGCGTGACGGTCGCCGGTCAGCGAGTAGACGTGGACGTTGCCGGCGGGTCACCGGCCGGCGGCAGCGCGACCGCGTCCGGCTCGTGGCGGCGCACCACCTTGATCAGCCAGTACGTGACCGGGAGCAGCACCACCTCGACCAGCACCTTGTAGACCCAGCCCACCACTATGTAGTTCACGAGCGTGTCCCACGGGATCGACCCGCCCCCGAAGATCGCCCCCAGCGGGCCGAAGGCCACGACGCAGAAGACCACCGTGTCGGCGAACTCACCCACCACTGTCGAGGAGATCAGCCGCACCCACAGTCGACCCGGGCCCCAGCGCTGCTTGATCCGGACCAGCACGTGGGCGTTCAGCAGCTGGCCGACCAGGTAGCCGAGCAGGCTCGCCACCACCAGGCGCGGCACGAAGCCGAGGACTGCCTGCCAGGCCTCGTCGTTGGTCCAGTCCGGGGACGCCGGCGCGGCCCCCACGGCGAGCATCGTCACCGACATCAGCGCCGCCAGCCCGAACCCTGTGTAGATGGCGCGGCGGGCCCGGCGCAGCCCGTACACCTCGGCGAGGATGTCGCCCAGCAGGTAGGTGAGCGGGAACAGGAAGGCGCCGCCGTCGGTGACTATCGGCAGGATCGGGAAGCCGCCGAGTTCAACCCGCGGGCCGAACGCGATCAGCTTCGTGGCGCCGATGTTCGAGATCAGCAGCAACCCGCAGAACACGGCCATGACAAGGTCGTAGTGGCCGCGCGGGCGGGCGAGCTGGGTGTCGGGCATCGGTTGGGCATTCTAGGCGCGCCGGACCGGGCGCGCTGCTACCGGTGCCGGGCACGGACCCGATTCGACACCTGTGCAGCGCCCGGGAGAGAGTTCCCAGCGCGTTGGCAGCCCGGCGGATGCCACTTTTCCCCGGCCGTGGCAGGCTAGGCCCATGAGCGCCGAGTACGACGAAGCCGTCCCGGAGGAGTCCGAGCAGCTCGACCAGCTGCAGCCCGACGAGACCCTTGTCGACCGCGGGGTCGAGGACGTGCTTGACGAGGGCTATGTGACCCCGGAGAACTGGTCGCCCGCGCAAGGGTTCGGCAACACCCCTGCCGAGATGCAGCGGGGCGAGACGCTGGAGCAGCGAATCGCCCAGGAGGCGCCCGAGACCGTCCCCGACGACACCCCGTGGAATCCCGACCCGAGCGAGCCGCGCGAGGTTGGCCGGCACCGGGCCGGCCGGCTGGTGGACGCCAACGGCGGCTACCCCGGCGAGGACGGCGAACCGGAGAGTGTGGGCCACGACGTCGGGATCTCCGGCGGCGCGGCCAGTGCGGAGGAGGCGGCGATGCACATCATCGACGACTTCGACGACGATGACGACTGACCCCGACGCGCGCACTCCGGCGTCGGCGCTCTACCCACCGATCGAGCCGTATGCCACCGGACGGCTGGCGGTCGGCGACGGCCACGAGCTGTACTGGGAGGAGTGCGGCAACCCCGACGGCAAGCCGGCGGTCTTCCTGCACGGTGGTCCCGGCGGCGGGCTCACCCCGACCTACCGCCGCTTCTTCGACCCGGACAAGTACCGGGTGGTGCTGTTCGACCAGCGCGGCTGCGGCCGCAGCACCCCGCACGCCAGCGCCGCGCGGGCCGACCTCGCCAGCAACACCACCTGGCACCTGATTGCCGACATCGAGCGGCTGCGCACCGACCGCGGGGTCGACTCCTGGCTCGTGTTCGGCGGCTCCTGGGGCAGCGCGCTGGCGCTGGCCTACGCCGAGACGCATCCCGGGCGGGTCAGTGAACTTGTCCTGCGCGGGATCTTCACCCTGCGCCGCAGCGAACTCGACTGGTACTACAACGGCGGTGCCGCGAACCTCGCCCCGGTCTGGTGGCGCTCCTTCGAGGCGCCGCTGGGGCAGGGTTTCGCCGGCGACCGGATCGCTGCCTACCACGACCTGCTGTTCGACCCCGACTCCGCCGTCCACCTGCCCGCCGGCGTGGCGTGGACCACCTGGGAGGCCGCCACCTCGACACTGCAGTTCTCCCAGGCGCTGGTCGACGAGTTCTCCGACCCTGCCTTCGCGCTGGCCTTCGCCCGGATCGAGAACCACTACTTCCACAACGGCGGATGGTTCGAGGAGGGGCAGTTGATCGCCGGGGTGGAGGCGATCCGCCACATCCCCGCCGTGATCGTGCAGGGCGCCTACGACCTGCCGTGCCCTGTGGTGACCGCCGACGACCTGCACCGGGCCTGGCCCGAGGCCGACTACCGGGTCGTGCTGGCCGGCCACTCCGCCAGCGAGCCGGCGATCGCCGCCGAACTGGTGGCGGCCACCGACCGGTTCGCCGGCTGACCCCGTCCGGGTCGACCGTCACCGGGGGATGGTCACGAAGATGTCGAACAGGTGCGGGTTGTGGGCGTGCACCAGGATCATGAAGATGATCGCGTCGAAGACCAGGTGGACCGTCACCACATAGCCCAGCGAGGCGGTGGTGGCGAAGATCCAGCCCTGCACCAGCGCGAACGGGATGGTCAGCGCCGGCCCCCATGAGCGGTACCCGAGTTCCCACAGGAACGCCACGAACACAGTCGCCTGGAGCAGGTTGGCCAGCCACAGCCGGACGTGGCGGCGGTACAGGGTGAACACGATGCAGACGAAGAACAGTTCGTCCCAGATGCCGACGAAGTTCACCCCCACGAACAGCCGCGCTATCTGGTTGGCGTCGGCGACCGCCGGCCAGTTGTGGTAGGTCCCGGAGCCGACGAAGTAGAACGGCAGCACCAGGTAGCCGATCACCACCACAGCACCCAGATAGACCCAGCGGGAGGTGGTCCACGGCGTGCCGCGCACCGGGAAGGTGACCGCTTCAGGGGCGATCAGGCGGCGGGCCAGCCAGGTGGGGACCACCACGGCGGCAGTCAGGATCAGCGCGAACCTGACCATCCCCAGGTCGGAGAGGTCCGCCTCGAGCGGGGTCGAGCCGAGCAGCACCAGGCCGATGGCGACGGCGGCCAGCGACCTGACCAGCACCCGGTCGACGACCGCGGCCAGGGCGATCCCTGCGGTCAGCACCGTCAGCCCGACCCAGAGCTGCTGCAGCGCGATCAGCGGGATCGCGCTGCCGCTGACCAGCGCCATCGCAAGCACCCCGGCCGGCCGGGTCGGGGTGGGTGGTTCGACAGCCGCCTTGCCCATCGCCCAAGCATGCCCGGTGACCGGCGGTGCGACAGGGGGCCACGCTGGGTACGATGGGGGTTCCCACGTCACAGGAGGACCGCTGAACCAGCCCATTCCAGCCACCGCCGAGCGCCGCGTCGCCATCCCCGCGTCGATCAACATGGTGTCGGTGCTCGGCCCGCGGGACGAGTTCCTCAAGATCCTGGAGTCCTCGCTGGAGGCCGACCTCCACGTCCGCGGCAACGAGATCACCCTGGTGGGCGATCCTGCAGCGGTGACCGCGGCCGCCGACGTCCTCACCGAGCTGATCACCATCGTCAGGACCGGCCAGGGCCTGACCGCCGACGCCGTCGAGCGGGTGGTCGGGATGGTTCGCCACGACGTGCCCGCCGCCGAGGTGCTCACCCAGAACATCCTGTCCAGCCGGGGCAAGACGATTCGACCCAAGACCCTCAACCAGAAGCGGTACGTGGACGCCATCGACGCCCACACGGTCGTGTTCGGGATCGGCCCGGCCGGCACCGGCAAGACCTACCTTGCCGTCGCCAAGGCGGTCCAGGCACTGCAGGCCAAGCAGGTGAACCGGATCATCCTGACCCGGCCGGCGATCGAGGCGGGCGAGCGGCTCGGCTTCCTGCCTGGCACCCTTAACGACAAGATCGACCCGTACCTGCGTCCGTTGTACGACGCGCTGCACGACATGCTCGATCCGGAGAGCGTGCCGCGGCTGCTCACCGCCGGCACCATCGAGGTCGCCCCGCTGGCCTACATGCGTGGCCGCACCCTCAACGACGCCTTCATCATCCTCGACGAGGCGCAGAACACGTCGATGGAGCAGATGAAGATGTTCCTGACCCGGCTGGGCTTCAACTCCAGGATGGTGGTCACCGGGGACGTCACCCAGATCGACCTGCCGACCGGCACCCGCAGCGGGTTGCGGGCGGTGGGGGAGATCCTCGACGGCGTGCAGGACATCTCGTTCTGCACCCTGACCAGCCACGATGTCGTCCGGCACAAGCTCGTCGGGCGCATCGTCGCCGCCTACGACAGGTACGAGGCGACCATCACCAACCACGGGAAGACCCGATGATCGACCTCAACAACGAATCCGGCGTCGAGGTCGACACCGAGCGGCTGGTAGGGCTGGCCAGGTTCGCGCTCGACCTGCTGCGGATCCACCCGCAGTCCGAGCTGTCGATCCTGCTGGTCGACCCGGACACGATGAGCGCCTACCACGAGAAGTACATGGACGAACCCGGGCCCACCGACGTGCTGTCCTTCCCGATGGACGAGCTGCGCGCCCCCTCCGGCGAGGAGGAGCCGCCGCTGGGGCTGCTGGGCGACATAGTCCTGTGCCCGGAGGTGACCGCCGCCCAGGCCGCAGAGAACCACCGCACCGCCGAGGAGGAGGCCGACTACCTGCTCGTCCACGGCCTGCTGCACCTGCTGGGCCACGACCACGCCGAGCCGGCCGAGAAGAAGGTCATGTTCGACCTGAACGACCGGATCATCCAGGCCTGGTCGGCGTCCCGGGGAGCATGAGCCAGCGATGACCCAGGACCAGTGGATCGCTGTCGGCGTCGCCGTGGCGTGCGTGGCCATCGCCTCCCTGCTGACCGCCGCCGAGACGGCGTTCGCGTCGATGTCGAAGGCGCGGGCCGACGCGCTGGTGG
>JAEZGC010000301.1 GCA_023437345.1 Actinomycetes bacterium | reverse complement strand
GAGCAGGCCACCGAGCCGGTCACCGGCGGCGAGCAGGGCCGCTGAGCCGTCGCGGCGTTCCAGTCCGACCCGCAGCGCGTCCACCCGGGCAGCCAGGGCGGCTCGGGCCGATCCGGCGGCCACCTCGGCGGCCTGCAGCTCGTCGCGGGCTGCCCGCAGCGTCGCGACCTCGGCCTCAGCCACTTCGTAGGCGGCATCCAGCCCCGACTCGCCGGCGCTGAGCGAGGCGAGCCGGGTCTCGAGGGCTGCGAAGTCGTGCCGGGCCGCGGCGGCGCGTTGCTCGGACTGGTCGCGCGCTTCGCTGAGCCGGCCGATCTCGGCGACCGCCGATTCTGCGCGGCCGCGCAGCGTGTTCACCTCGCCGGTCAGCCTGGCCAGGCCCTCCCTGCGGTCGGCGATGGCGCGCTGATGGGCCTGGTACTGCCGTTCAGCTGCGGCGTAGTCGGCGTCGGCCGCCTCGCGGGCCGCCGTCGCCTCCGCGAGGGCTGCGGATTTGGCGTCGATCTCTTCCCGCAGCCGGGCCTCGGCCTCGCGGACCGCTGCCGCTTCCCGCTCGATGGCTTCGGGGTCTCGTCCGGGCCTGTCGTCGGTGCCCATCGACTCGGCAGCCCGCAGCCGTTCGGCGGCGATCGCGGAGGTCGCCGACACCTTCTCGGCCAGCGCCGCGAGGGAGTACCACGTCTCCTGGGCGCGGGCGAGCTCCGGACCCGCCTCGCGGGAGGCCCGCTCGGCTTCCTGTTCGGCCTCGCGGGCCTGGGCCAGGTCGGCCTCGACGGCGTGCCGGCGCTCCTTCAGCGTCTGTTCGGCGGCCTGGTCTGTGGCCAGCGCGGTGAGCGCAGTCTGGTAGTCGTCGGCCAGCAGCCGCGCGCGCGCGTCGCGAACCTCGGCCTGGATGACCGCCGCCTTGCGGGCCACTTCAGCCTGCCGGCCCAGCGGCTTCAGCTGGCGGCGCAGTTCGGCGAGCAGGTCGTGCAGCCGGTTCAGGTTGGCAGCGGTCGCCTCCAGCTTGCGTTCGGCCTTCTCCTTGCGTTTGCGGTGCTTCAGGACGCCGGCGGCCTCCTCGATGAACCCGCGCCGGGTCTCCGGGGTGGCGTTCAGGATGCTGTCGAGCTGGCCCTGTCCCACCACGACATGCATCTCGCGGCCGATGCCGGAGTCGGCCAGCAGCTCCTGCACGTCAAGCAGCCGGGCGGTGGTGCCGTTGATGGCGTACTCCGAGCCGCCGGAGCGGAACATGGTCCGCGAGATGGTGACCTCGGTGTAGTCGATGGGAAGTGCGCCGTCGGAGTTGTCGATGGTGAGCACGACCTCGGCCCGCCCGAGCGGGGCACGGCCCGCGGTGCCGGCGAAGATGACGTCCTCCATCTTGCCGCCGCGCAGCGTCTTCGCCCCCTGTTCGCCCATCACCCAGCTGAGGGCGTCGACGACATTGGACTTGCCCGACCCGTTCGGGCCTACGACGCAGGTGATGCCGGGCTCGAAACGCAGCGTGGTGGCCGAGGCGAACGACTTGAAGCCGCGCAGGGTGAGGCTCTTGAGGTACACCGCTAGCCGACCCCCGCCTCATGCCGGCGCCGGGAGCGTACGGCGCGGAAGGTCCACAGCTTGTTCAGCACGAAGTTGATCGGGGTCACGCACACGATGGTGATGAGGTTCGCCCAGTACAGCTTGTTGCGCAACCCCGAGGAGTTGTCGAAGACCTCGCTCGGAAGGCCGATCGGCGAGTGTGGGTGCATCAGGGCGGTGATCAGGACGAGCCCCACCGCCTGGGCGCCGAGGCCGACCAGCAGGAACGGCCAGTACTCCCGCCTGGCGGGTCCCTCGGCGGCCGAGCGGAATGTCCAGTGCCGGTTGAAGAGGAAGTTGGAGAAATTGGCGACCAGGAACGCGATCATCACGAACAGGTGGTAGTTGCGCACGTTGTAGTCGGTGAACGGCAGGTCGATAAGGACGTCGTTGGCCTGCACCCCGAACCCGTCGCGCGCCGCCACATTGGTCACGACGAGCACGAGCTGGTTGACCAGCACGCCCAGTCCTCCGACGAGCCCGAACCGCAGGAACTGGGAGAGGCTGTGCCGGTGGCGCTGGTAGAGGTCGCTCGGGCTCACAGTTCGGCCACTCTACCGGTCAGGCAGGCGCCGCTCATGCCGCTGCGAGCGCGGCGCGCAGGGCGCTCACCGCGGCCGCGCCGTACCCGACCAGCACCGACCGGCGCACCTGTGTAGGGGTGGTGCGGAGCGTCTCGACGGCGGCCCTGGCCGCGTCGGGGAGCGGCCAGCCGTAGATGCCGGCTGACACCAGGGGGAAGGCGACGCTGGTCGCCCCGAGTTCGTCGGCGACCCGCAGCGCGTTGGCATAGCAGGAGGTGAGCAGCGAGCGGTCGGTCTGCCCTGCGTTCCGGTTGGGCCCCACGACGTGGATCACCCACCGGGCCGGCAGGTCGCCGGCGGTGGTCCAGCCGGCCTGCCCGGTCGGCAGGCCGTGGGGGAAGCGGCGGACGCAGTCGGCGAGGATGGCCGGCCCGCCGGCGGCGTGGATGGCGCCGTCGACCCCGCCACCGCCGCGCATCCGGGAGTTCGCCGCGTTGACCACGGCGTCCACGGCGAGCGTCGTGATGTCGGCGTGCACCACCTCGATGTCCATGGCCTCAGTGTGCCCTGCGGGGTCGCGGCTGGCAGCGGGGACAGCGGTGGGAGGACCGGTTCGCGAACGCCTCCCGCAGGATCGGTTGGCCGCAGCGCGGGCAGGCCATTCCCTCCCGCCCGTAGACGGCGAGGGAGCGGGAGAAGTAGCCGGAGGAGCCGTTGACGTTGACGTACAACGCGTCGAAGGACGTGCCGCCCTGGGCCAGGGCTTCGGCCATCACCTGCCGGGCGGCCTCAAGGACACGGCGCACCCGTTGCTGGCTCATCGACGAGGCGACCGTCTCGGGGTGCACCCTGGCTCGCCACAGCGCCTCGTCGGCATAGATGTTGCCGATCCCGGAGACCACAGTCTGGTCCAGCAGGACCCGCTTGATACCGCTGCGGTGGCGTCGGACGGAGCGGGCCAGCCCGGCGAGGTCGACGCCCGGCTCGAAGAGGTCTGCGGCGATGTGGCCCAGGTCGGCGGGCATCTGCGCCCCGCCTGGAGCCAGCCACAGGCCGCCGAAGATCCGTTGGTCGACGAAGCGGAGTTCGGGGCCGTCGTCGAAGAACCGCATCACGACTCGGGTGTGCGGCAGTACCGGCGCGTCAGGCAGGTCCAGCCGGAACTGCCCGCTCATCCCCAGGTGGGCGACCAGGGCGTCGCCGTCGGTGAACGGCAGCCACAGGAACTTGCCGCGTCGGCGCGGCTGCGCAAGCTCGCGGCCCGCCAGCCGGGCCTCGAAGTCGGCGGCGCCGGCCAGGTGGCGGCGCACCGAGCGGGGGTGCAGGACAGTGGCGGAGGTGAGCCGGCGCCCGGGCAGGGTTGCGGCCAGCCCTGCCCGCACCACCTCCACCTCGGGGAGTTCGGGCATCAGGTCAGGGCGCGGTCAGCGGTCAGCGCGAGGAAGGCTGCCTCGGCGGCCTGCTGTTCGGCCTGCTTCTTCGAGCGGCCCTTGCCGGGGGCGAAGCTCTGCTCACCCACCACGGCGACGGCGGTGAAGCGCTTGTCGTGGTCCGGCCCGGTTTCGCTCACCCGATAGGCGGGCAATCCGAGGTCGAGTTCGGCGCAGACCTCCTGGAGGCTGGTCTTCCAGTCGAGCCCCGCGCCGATCGTCTGGGCCTGGTCGACCAGCGGGTCGAAGATGTGGTGCAGCAGTCGGTCGGCTGCGTCGCGGCCACCGGAGATCAGCACAGCTCCGAACAGGGCCTCAAGGGCGTCGGCGAGGATGGACGCCTTCTCGCGTCCGCCGGTGGCCGTCTCGCCGCGCCCCAGCAGCAGCTCGTCACCCAGCCCGAGGTCGCGGGCGACCTCGGCCAGCGACTGCGAGTTGACCACGGCGGCGCGCAGTTTGGCGAGGCGGCCTTCCGGCAGGTCGGGGTAGCTGCGGTACAGGTATTCGGTGACGACGACCCCCAGGACGGCGTCGCCGAGGAACTCGAGCCGCTCGTTGTGCGGCAGGCCACCGTTCTCGTAGGCGTAGGAGCGGTGGGTCAGGGCAAGCCAATAGAGCTGGGGGTCGAGGTCGATCCCCAGCTCGCTCAGCAACTCGCGCGCGCGGCTCACCGCACCCGCGATGCTCAGGCCTCGGTTACCTGACGGCGGGCGCCGCGCGGGCCGTACTGGCCGCACTCGGCGCACGCGGTGTGCGGCAGGTGCTTGGCGCCGCAGGCAGGGTTCGCGCAGGTCACCAGCGTCGGCGCGGAGGTCTTCCACTGCGAACGGCGGGCCCGCGTGTTGCTGCGGGACATCTTCCGCTTCGGAACGGCCACGGCGTTACTCCTCGGTCTTCTCGGGCGGTGTGCCCGATTGGGTTGGCGTCACTGGTTGGTCCACGCCGCCAGGCCCGCCCACCGGGAATCGGTGGCCTCGGCGTGGCTGTGTTCCGGGTCGTGGTTCAGGTTCGCCCCGCAGGCGGGACACAACCCTGCGCACTCCGGCCGGCACAGTGGCGTGAACGGCAGGTCGAGTACCACGGCGTCCCGCAGCAGCGGTTCGAGGTCGATCAGGTCGTCCTCGAGCCGGCTGGCCTCCTCGTCGTCGAGCTCCTTGTCGGGGTACAGGTACAGCTCCTGGAGGTCGACCTCGCTCGTCGTCGCGATCCCCTCAAGGCAGCGTGCGCACTGTCCCGCGAGGTGGACCTCGGCGGTTCCGGTGACCAGCACCCCCTCAACCACCGCCTCGACGGTGAGGTCGAGGGCGACGGGCGAGCCGGGTGGCACTCCGATCATGGCGATGCCGATCTCCTCCGGAGCGTCGGTGACCCGCTTCACCTGCTTCACCGTCCCTGCCCGGCGACCGAGTTCGTGGGTGTCGAGGACGAGCCCGGAACGGTGGTCGGGGAGGCGGCGAGACACAGCGGATCCCTTCATCGGCGGTGCGACAGCGTCATAACCAAGGAGCAACTCTAGCCTGACCGGCAGGTGCCCTCCAAAACGGCGGCGGCCTCAGGAGCCGAGCCTCGGCAGCGCCGTCGTCTCGCTGTCGTCGAGCAGCGAGCGGCTCGCCAGCCGGGCCCGCATCGTCTTGACCTGCCCCATGGTCTTCTGCAGCGCTGCCTCGAAGGACGCGATGCGTCCGTCGACGTAGGCGTCGGCCTCGCGGCGCAGCGCCTCGGCCTCCGCGATCGAGCGGCGCTCCAGCTCGGCGGCCTTGGCCTTGGCGGCCTCCATGACCGGGGTCGAACCGGCCAGGAACACCGCCTTCTCCTCGGCCGCCTTGATGATCTGCGCTGCCTCGGCCTGGGCGCGCTCCAGGGTCTCCAGCGAGGTGGCGGTGACCCGCTCCGCCTCCCTGGTGTCCTCCACCAGCGCTGCCATCGCCTTGTCGATCAGCTCGAGCGTCTCGGTCCGGTTCACCATGCAGGACGCCGACATCGGTACTGACTTGGCGTTCTGCACCAGGTCGCGCAGCGTGCCCAGCACCGCCACAGTTCGATCAACCATCGGAGCGCTCCTTGTCGTGGGGGGCGACTTTGGCCCGGATCCGTTGGGTCACGGCCTCGGGGACGAAGGCCGACACGTCGCCACCGAACGACGCGACTTCCCGGATCATGGTGGATGACAGCGTGGACCACTGGGACGACGCGGGCAACATCACCGTCTCAACCCCACCGACGGTGGCATTGATGTGCGCCATCTGCAGCTCGAAGTCGAAGTCGGAGGCGAACCTGAGCCCCTTGACTATCACCGACGCCCGGTGGGCCCTGGCGAAGTCGACCAGCAGGCCGGTCAGCGGCAGCACCCTCACCCCTGCGATGTCGGCGGTGGCCGCGGTGACGAGCGCCACGCGTTCGTCGGTGTCGAAAAGGTAGTTCTTCGCCGAGTTCTGGCCGACGGCGACTATGACGTCCCCGAACAGGGCGGCTGCGCGACTGATGACGTCGACGTGCCCGTACGTCACAGGATCGAAGGACCCCGGGCAGATGGCCGTCATGCATCACCTCTCATCGCGAAGTGCAGAACTGTCTCACCGTAGTCCCGATTCCACGATTCCTCCATTCGCGGCCCCCACGCCGGCCCGCGGCCGCGGACCGACCGCTCCACCACCACGAGGCCGCGGGGGGCCAGCCAACCGTCCCGGTCGACCGCCCCGAGAACGGTGTCGAGGTCGGCGTCGGCAAGGTCGTAGGGCGGGTCGGCCCACACCACGTCGAAGGCAGCCGGCGGCGGCCCGGCCAGGAATCCGGCCACCGGACGGGTCACCACCTGGACCCCCAGTCCTGACTCGCGCACGTTGCGGCGGGCCACGTCAGCGGTGGCCCGGTCCCGCTCGACGGCCCACACCGGGGCCGCTCCCCGGCTGGCCGCCTCCAGCGCTACAGCGCCGGAGCCCGCGTACAGGTCGAGGAAGGCGAGCCCGGCCAGCGCCTCGTCTGCTGGGGAGCCCGCGGTGCCGGCCCAGTCAGCGATCATCGCGAACGCAGCCTCGCGGACCCGGTCGGTGGTGGGACGGGTGTCGCGGTGGGCCGGCATCACCAGTCGGCGCCCCTTGCCGGACCCGGCGATGATGCGGCTCATGCACCCAAGGCTAGGCGAAACCCGAATCGCGCCTAACTGCGCTCCAGCCAGTCGCCCTCGCCGAGCAGGCCGGTCTGCCGGACCGCGTCGGCGAAACCGGGGGTGCTGCACTCCGGGTCGCGCCTGACGCACTCCTCGGCAAGGTCGCGCGCCCGCGCTATCAGGTCGGCGTGTTCGAGCACCCGCAGCAGGCGAAGGCTGGACCGGCTGCCGGACTGGCTGGCGCCGAGTACGTCGCCCTCCCGGCGCTGCTCGAGGTCGAGCTCTGCCAGTTCGAAGCCGTCGGTGGTGGCCGCCACGGCGTCCAGCCGGACCCTGGCCGGCTCGCCGGGTGCCGCCCGGGTGATCAGCAGGCACACCCCGGGGTGGCTGCCCCGGCCGATCCGGCCACGGAGCTGGTGCAGCTGGGAGATGCCGAACCGGTCGGCGTCCCAGACCACCATCATCGTGGCGTTCGGCACGTCCACCCCGACCTCGATGACGGTGGTGGCCACCAGCACGTCGAGTTCACCGGCGGCGAAGGCGCCCATCACTGAGTCCTTCGTGTCGCCGGGGAGCTGGCCGTGCAGCACGCCGACCCGCAGATCGGCCAGAGGCCCCGCGCTGAGCTGCGCGGCGAGCTCGACCACCCCCAGCCCTGCCTCCGGGCCGCCCTGTCCCCCGATCCGTGGGCACACCACGAACACCTGACGGCCCTGTGCCACCTCTTCGACCACCCGTTGCCAGGCCCGCTCGACCCAGGCCGGGCGCAGCGCAGCATCCACCACCACGGTGCCCACCGGCTGCCGGCCGGCCGGGATCTCGGCGAGTGTCGACACGTCGAGGTCGCCGAAGATCGTCATCGCCACCGAGCGCGGGATCGGCGTGGCGGTGAGCACCAGGACGTGCGGCCGGGCAGCCGCCTTGTCGCTCAGCGCGGCGCGCTGCTCGACACCGAACCTGTGCTGCTCGTCGATCACGACCAGGCCGAGGTCGGCGAACTGGACCCGGTCGGCGAGCAGCGCGTGGGTGCCGATCACGATCCCGGCGTCCCCGCTGGCCGCCCGCAGCAAGGCCTCACGACGCGCGGCGGCCGACTGGGAGCCGGTCAGCAGGACCACGTCGGTGGCGACGTCGGGAGCGCCGAGCATCCTGCCACCGCCGAGGTCGCCGAGCAGGCGGCGGATCGTCTGGTGGTGCTGGGCTGCGAGCACCTCGGTGGGCGCCAGCAGCGCGGCCTGCCCCCCGGCGTCCACCACCGCCAGCATCGCCCGCAGCGCCACCACAGTCTTGCCGGAGCCGACCTCGCCCTGCAGCAGCCGCTGCATCGGCCGGGTGCGGCCCAGGTCGTCGAAGACTGCCTCGCTGACCGCCACCTGCCCGGCGGTGAGCTGGAACGGCAGCCGGGCGTCGAAGGCGTCGAGGAGGCCCGCGGCGCTGCGCACCCGCGGCACGGCGGAATGGGCGGCAGCGTCGCTGCGCCGGTAGGCCATGGTCAGCTGGGTCGCCAGCGCCTCGTCGAACCGCAGCCGTTCGGCGCCCCGCTCGGCGTGGGCGAGGTCGTCAGGCTGGTGGACGGCGGCGAAGGCGTCGGTGAGCCCGATCACGCCGGCCGATTCCCGCAGCCAGCCAGGCCACGGGTCCTCGTCAGCCGGCAGGGTCGCCAGCGCGAGCCGGGCGCACTCGGCGACGGTCCAGGTCGGCAGCTTCGACGTCGCGGGGTACATCCCGACGAGCCCCGACTGGGCGAGGGTTGCCATCCTGGCCTTCTCCTCGGACGTGCCGACGATCCGCCCGGCGGCGTCCAGCATGACGAACTCGGGATGGGTCAGCTGCAGCTGGTTGCGGAAGCTGCCCACCTTGCCGACGAACAGCCCGGCCACCCCCCTGGACAGCTGCTGCTCCCACCAGCGCAACAACTGGTTGCGTCCGAAGAAGGTGAGGGTGAGCCTGCCCTGGCCGTCGGTGACGATGACCTCCAGCCGGCCCGGACGCGGCCGGCCGCCCGACCTGGGCTCGCTGCCCTCCACCCGGTTCACCGCCGCGACCCTCGCGATCACCGCGACGTGCTCGCCCTCGGTCAGGCTGGCCAGGTCGGTGAGCTCGGTACCGCTGAGGTAGCGGCGCGGGATGTGCCGCAGCAGGTCGCCGACGGTGTGGATCCGCAGCGCGGTGAACTCCTTGGCGGTCTTGGCACCCACCACCCCCGCCAGCGGGGCGTGGAGCGCGGCCGCCATCGCTGTGCGCCAGCCGCTGAGTTCGAGGTCCACGGTCGTCCAGCCTAGGCCGTTGCACCCACGGTTCCCGGCCGCGACCTGCCCGACCTGCGCACTCCCCCGGTTCCCGCGCCTGACCGGACAGTTGCTGCCGTCCACGGCGGGACCCGTCCAGTCAACCGGCAGCCCGACGGCTGGCTAGGCTCGCGGCCATGCATGCTGCCCTGCCCGAGCGGGAGCTCACCGCGCCGGTCTCGCTCACCCTGCCCGACGGACGGCTCAACCCCGACGCCGTCGGGTTCACCCGCACCCCCCTGATCACCACCGACGGCATCGGACGCGGCCGGGTGGGCTGGGGTCGCAACAAGCGGTGGGAGTACTGGGCCGTGACCACCCCGACCCATGTCGCGGCGGTGGTGGTGTCCGACATCGGCTACGCCGGGGTGAACAGCCTGTGGCTGCTCGACCGCGGCAACGCCACCGAGGTCGGCCAGGAGGTGATCACGCCGCTGGCGGCGGGCGTCGACCTGCCCGGCACCCTGGGGCAGGGCCCGGCGCGCCTGACTGCGAAGAGCCTGAGCGTGGACCTCACCGAGGTGCCCGGCGGCACCCGGATCCGGGCCGAGGGCGACCGCGTCCGGCTCGACGTGGTGGCACACCGCCCACCCGGCCACGAGTGCCTTGGCGTGGTGGTGCCCTGGACGGGTCGGCTGTTCCAGTACACGGTCAAGGACGTCGCCCGGCCCGCCACCGGCACCTTGTGGCTGGACGGGGTCCGGCACGACCTGCCCGAGGGTCGGTCCTGGGCGACCCTCGACCACGGCCGGGGGCGGTGGCCCTACCGGGTGCGGTGGAACTGGGGTGCCGGCTCCGGCAGCAGTGGCGGACTGGTGATCGGGGTGCAGGTCGGCGGCGGGTGGACCGACGGCACGGGGTCGGTGGAGAACTCGCTCCTGGTCGACGGCAGGCTGCACAAGATCAGCCAGGAGCTCCAGTGGGAGTACGACCCCGCCAACTGGCTCGCACCGTGGCGGGTGCACGGCGCCGGCGTCGACCTCACCTTCCGCCCCGAGTACGACAAGGTGTCGGCCACCGACCTCAAGCTGGTCTCGTCCCGCACCCACCAGTGCTTCGGGGACTGGTCGGGACGGGTCAGCCTGCCCGGCGGTGACGTTGTCGCCTTCGACGGCGTGTTCGGCTGGGCCGAGGAGGTCCACCAGCGCTGGTGAGCCGCCGCCCCGGAACGCGAAAAGACCCGCCCTCGGGCGGGTCTGTTCCGGTCTACCGGGTCAGCGGGTGACCCGGCCGGCCTTCAGGCAGGACGTGCACACGTTGAGTCGCTTCGGGGTGCCGTCGACGAGAGCGCGCACCCGCTGGATGTTCGGGTTCCAGCGACGGTTGGTCTTCTTCTTCGACCAGGGCACGTTGTGGCCGAAGCCCGGGCCCTTGGCGCAGACGTCACACACGGCAGCCACTGGAGTACTCCTCGTTCTCGATCTCGTTGGTTCACGCGATCCGCGCGCCCGCAACAGGTAAGTCAAAGCTTGGGGACCTGCCTACGATACCCGACACCGGCCGTCGGGGCCTAATCGTTCAGGTCGCC
Organism: Actinomycetes bacterium; assembly: GCA_023437345.1. Lineage (GTDB taxonomy): Bacteria > Actinomycetota > Actinomycetes > Propionibacteriales > Propionibacteriaceae > Propionicimonas. The sequence goes on along the minus strand of JAEZGC010000301.1, from coordinate 3,283 downwards.
ACCACGATCGGCACGATCATCGGCCGGCGACGGTAGTTGTTGTTCACCCAACGTCCGATGGTGCGCCGCACCACCTGCTGGAGCTGGTAGGTGTCCTCGACCCCGTCAGCGAGCGCCTGCAGCAGCACCTGCGTCAGGTCGGTGCGGATCCCGTCGAACACCGAGTCGTCCTCGGCAAAGCCGCGGGCATGGATGTCCGGCCCGCTGACGATCGTGTTGTCGTGGAAGTTGACCACGACCACTATCGAGATGAAGCCCTCCTCGCCGAGGATCCGCCGGTCGGTCAGCTCGGAGTCGCCGATGTCGCCCACCGTGGACCCGTCCACGAAGATGTAGCCGCATTCGAGCTGCCCGACCACCCGGGCCCGGCCGCGGGCCAGGTCGACCACGGCGCCGTCCTCGACGACGAGGGTGCGCCCGGCAGGCACCCCGGTCTGGCGGGCCAGGGCCGCGTTCGCGATCAGGTGCCGGATCTCGCCGTGGACCGGCAGGACGTTGCGCGGCCTGAGCAGGTTGTAGCAGTACAGCAACTCGCCGGCGCTGGCGTGACCCGAGACGTGCACCATCGCATTGCCCTTGTGCACCACAGTGACGCCGTTGCGGGACAGGCCGTTGATCACCCGGTACACCGAGTTCTCGTTGCCCGGGATCAGCGAGCTGGCCAGTAGCACCACGTCGCCCGGTCCGGCGGTCACTATCGGGTGCTCGTGGTTGGAGATCCGCGACAGCGCGCTGAGCGGCTCGCCCTGCGAGCCGGTGGAGATGATCACCACCTCGTCGTCGCGGTAGTCATCGATCTGCTTGAGGTCGACAAGCGTGTTCTCCGGCACCCGCAGGTACCCCAGCTCGCGGGCGACGGTCATGTTGCGGACCATCGAGCGTCCGACGTAGACCACCTTGCGGTTGTGCCGGACCGCGGCGTCCATCACCTGCTGCACGCGGTGGACGTGGGAGGCGAAGCAGGCGACGATCAGCTTCTGCCGCGCGCTGGAGAAGACCCGCTCCATGGCAGGCTCGATGTCGATCTCGTGGGGGGTGAACCCGGGCGTCTCGGCGTTGGTGGAGTCGGGCATGAACAGGTCAAGGCCCTCCTCCCCGATCCGCGCGAAACCGCGCAGGTCGGTCAGCCGGCCGTCCAGCGGCAGCTGGTCCATCTTGAAGTCGCCGGTGTGCAGGACGGTGCCCGCCACGCTGCGGATCACGACGGCCAGCGCGTCAGGGATCGAGTGGTTGACGGCCAGGAACTCGAGGTCGAACCCGCCGACCGTGACGCGCTCGCCCTCGGACACCACCCGCAGGTCGACATCGCGCAGCCGGTGCTCCCTCAGCTTCTCCCGCACCAGCGCGAGGGTCAGCCGGGAGCCATAGATCGGGATATCGGGCCGGCGGCGCAGCAGGTACGGCACCGCGCCGATGTGGTCCTCGTGGCCGTGGGTGAGCACCAGGGCGCGGACGTCGGCCAGCCGTTCGGCGACCAGGTGCAGCCCGGGCAGGATCAGGTCGACGCCCGGGTGCTCCTCGCTGGGGAACAGCACGCCGCAGTCGACAAGTAGCAGTTCGCCGTTGAGCTCGAAGGAGGCCATGTTCCGGCCGACGTCGCCCAACCCGCCGAGCGGGACGATCCGAAGGGTGTCGGGGCGCAGATCGGGGGGCGTCTTCAGCATCTCTCGCACCCGGCCACCCTATCGGTACCGGCGCCGGCGGAGCCCGCCCCGCCCGGGGCGGCCGGGGCGGCCGGACGGGCGTTGCCCGCGGCTAGGCTGGCCGGGTGACCGCGCAACCCCACTCAGTCCGCCTCGCGCTGCCCGCCGAGGCGGAGGCGATAGCAGCCCTGCAACGCCGGGCGTGGGCGCAGGCGTATCCGCAGGCGGTGGCGGCCCGACTGCTCGGCGGTACCGACCTGGCCGCCATGACCGATGCCTGGGAGGCGGCGATCCGACGGCCACCGCTGGCGACGCTGCGGGTGCTGGTTGCTGTCGACTCGAGCGAGGGCCGCCACCGGGTGGTGGGCTTCGCCGCGGTCGGCCCCAGCGATGACCCCGACGCCGCGCCCGACGCCGACGGCACGGTGGCCGAGTTCGCCGTCGACCCGCCGGCGCAGCGGTTCGGGCACGGCTCGCGGCTGCTGCAGGCCTGCGTCGACACGCTGCGTGCCGACGGGTTCAGCAGGGCGACCTGGTGGGTGCGCAGCACCGACGACGCCCTGCGCGAGTTCCTGACCGGCGCCGGCTGGGCTCCGGACGGCGCGCACGTCGAGCGCGGCGGGGATGACGACACCGAAGGTGTGAGGTTCGTCAGGCTGCACACCGACATCTCGGGCTAGCTGCCTCAGCCCAGCGGCACGACCAGGTCCCGGGCGCTCAGGTCGAGGGTCAGCCCGGCGGCGTCGACGGCTATCGAGTCCGCCACCACGCCGTAGGGAAGCTCGAAGGCTATCGGGCTGACCAGTTGTTCGATGATCCTGCGCGACACGTCCTGGCCGAGTTCGATTCCCACGATGGTGATCTGCGGCTCGGTGAGCTCGATGGCGCCGTCGACCAGGACGGGGCGCGCGGTCACTGCCGCCACCCGTTCACCTCCGAACAGCTCTGCGGTGTAGCTGACCTGGAGGCGTCCGGGCTGGCCGGCGTCGGCCACCGGCACGCCGACCAGGGTGGTGAGCGCCGGGTACCCCAGTACTGCCTCACCGGTCGCCTCCGTCACCACCACCTGGCCGTTGCCCAGCACGAGGTCGGTGGCCTGCACGGCGACCCGGTCGAGGCTGAGCGCGGCGCCGGAGATTTCCAGCGGGACGTCCACTCCCGACACGGCGGCGCTGGGCAGCCGCCGGGTCACCACGACGGCGGTGAACGGGACTCCGCCCAGCTCGACCTCGGGCCGCTGCGGCAGGCCCAGCTCGGACTGGAGCTGGCGGGCCACCTCGTCCTGGGCGGCCGAGCGGGCCAGGCCGTCGCCCACCACCCCGCCGACGCCGAGCAGCGCGAGCAGCGTCACGGTGATCGCCAGCGGCTTCGCGACCCCCATCACAGCCCCAGCAGCGACTCGATGCCAACCGTGAGTCCGGGACGCTCCCGGACCGCGCGGACGGCTGCCAGCACACCCGGCATGAAGGAGACCCTGTCGAACGAGTCGTGCCGGATCGTCAGGGCCTCCCCCGCCGCTCCGAACAGCACCTCCTGGTGGGCGACCAGCCCGCGCAGCCGGACGCCGTGCACGTGCACTCCGTCGACCGTCGCGCCGCGGGCGCCGTCCGGGTCGGAGGTGGTGGCGTCCGGCACCGGGC
>JAEZGC010000242.1 GCA_023437345.1 Actinomycetes bacterium | reverse complement strand
CCGCCCGCCCGCCCGCCCAGCGGGGGGGGCGAGCCCTGGTCAGAGGCTGTCCACCGCTGCGCGTTCCACAGCCAGGCCGGCCGTCCACCGCTGGATGTAGGCGTCGAAGCCGGAGACGTCGGCCGGGTCGGGTTCGGCGGTCTCCAGGGCGGCCGCAGCGAACACCTCGCCGGCGAGGAAGTCACCCAGGCTCTGTCCCGGCTCGCCGTCCTTCATGAAGGCAGCCAGCACCGCAATGCCCCAGGCGCCGCCCTCGCCGGCGATCTCGCCAACGGTCACCGGGGCGTTGATGGCGGCTGCGAGGAAGCGCTGCGCCACGCCGCGGGTCTTGAACAGCCCGCCGTGGGCGAACATCGAGTCGAGCCTGACCTGCTCCTCGTCCAGCAGGATGTTCATCCCGATCCGCAGCGTCGCCAGCGAGGCGAACAGGTGGCTGCGCATGAAATTGGCCAGCGAGAACGTGCTGTCCGGGGTCCTGACGAACAACGGACGCCCCTCGGCCAGGTGGGTGATGTGCTCGCCCGACAGATAGTTGTAGGCCACCAGCCCACCGGCGTCCGGCTCACCGTCCAGCGCCGCCCCGAACAGCGTCCCGAACACCTTCGAGGCGTCCGCCCCTGACCCGAGCGCGGTGGCGAACTCCCGGAACAGCCCCGCCCAGGCGTTCAGTTCGCTGGCGCCGTTGTTGCAGTGGACCATCGCGACCAGATCGCCGGCCGGGGTGGTGACCAGGTCGAGTTCGGCGTGCCGGCGGGCCAACTCCCCTTCGAGGACGATCATCGCGAAGATGCTGGTGCCGGCGGAGACATTGCCGGTGCGTGGGCTGACCGAGTTGGTCGCGACCATGCCGGTGCCGGCATCGCCCTCGGGCGGGCAGAGCAGGACACCCGGCTGCAGGCTTCCGGTCGGGTCGAGCAGCGCCGCGCCCGCGGGGGTCAGCCGGCCCGCCGACTCACCCGCCGGCAGCACCGCCGGAAGGATGTCGCCCAGCTTCCACCCCAGCCCGCGGTCGGCGACCAGGTCGTCGAACTGGGCGACCATGGTCGCGTTGTAGGTGCCGGTCGCGATGTCGATGGGGAACATGCCGGACGCGTCGCCCACGCCCAGGGCCTTCTCACCGGTGAGCTGCCAGTGCACGTAGCCCGCCAGGGTGTTCAGGTGGGCGATCGCGCCGACGTGCTCCTCGCCGTTCAGGATGGCCTGGTAGAGGTGGGCGATGCTCCAGCGCTGCGGGATGTTGTGCCCGAACAGTTCCGACAGCTCCTCGGCCGCCTGGCCGGTGATCGTGTTGCGCCAGGTCCGGAACGGGACCAGGAGTTCGCCGTCGGCGTCGAAGGCGAGGTAGCCGTGCATCATCGCCGACACCCCGATCGCCCCCACCACCTCAAGGTCGACGCCGTGCCGAGCCTTGACGTCGGCGGCGAGCGAGGCGAAGCAGGAGCGCATCCCGTCCCAGACCGCGTCGAGGGAGTAGGTCCAGATCCGGTTCACGAACTGGTTGTCCCAGTCGTGGGCGCCGGTGGCGATCGGAGTATTGCCGGGCCCGACCAGGACCGCCTTGATCCGGGTGGAGCCCAGTTCGATACCGAGCGCGGTCTGGCCTGCCTCGATGGCCTGGCGGGCGTCCACAACCTGGTTGTCGATCGACATTGATCCTCCTGCTGAAGCCGTCTCAAGGGTGTCCCTGGCACCCTGCGTGAACGGTAACACTGAGGCCGCCCGGCACGCCTGCCGCACCCGCGATTGTGACCGGGGAGAATGGACGGGTGCCGACTTATCGTGACGAGGCGGTCGTGCTGCGCACCCACAAGCTGGGTGAGGCCGACCGGATCATCACCATGCTCTCCCGGGAGCACGGCAAGGTGCGGGCGGTGGCGCGCGGGGTGCGCCGGACGTCGTCGAAGTTCGGCGCCCGGCTGGAGCCGTTCAGCCACGTCGACCTGCAGTTCGCCACCGGGCGGACGCTGCACGTGATCACCCAGGCGGTCACGCTGCACCCGTACTCCGAGCCGCTCAGCCACGACTACCAGCGATTCACCTCCGGGCAGGTGATGATCGAGACCGCCGACCGGCTGGTGACCGAGGAGGGAGAGCCGGCGGTGCAGCAGTACCAGCTGCTGGTCGGGGCGCTGCACGCGCTGACCGCGGGCACATCCGACGGGTCCCGTCCGGGGGTGATGGTGATGGACGCCTACCTGCTGCGGGCGGTAGCCCTGGCCGGCTACGCGCCGAGCCTCGACTCGTGCGCCCGGTGCGGCGGCGCCGGACCGCACGAGGCCTTCTCTCCGGCGTTGGGCGGCATGGTGTGCCGGCACTGTCGCCCGCCCGGGGTCGCCCACCCCGATCCCGCCACGGTCGCCTACCTTGCGGCCCTGCTGACCGGGGACTGGGTCGCCACCCGCGGCGTCAGCGACGCCACCGTGCGGGAGGGCAGCGGCCTGGTGGCCGCGTTCGTCGGCTGGCACCTGGACCGGACTCTGCGCTCCCTGGGCCACGTCGACCGCTGACCGCCCTGACCGCTACTCGTCGTCCTCGTAGGTGTTCACGGCGTCGGGATGGCCCGCCAGGTACTCCATGGCCGCGATCAGGCTCTGCGCGTCGTAGGGCCCGACGTGGCGCTGGTTCCCGATGAAGAAGGTAGGGGTGCCGCGCACCCCGCTGGCCAGGCCGCTGGTGACGTCGCGGCGCACCCGGCGGGCCAGCTTGTCGTCCTGCAGGTCACGCAGGAAGCGTTCGGTGTCCAGTCCTAGTTCGGCGGCGTACCCCACGATGTCCTCGAACTCGAGTTCGGCGTGGCGGGCGAACAGCAGGTCGTGCAGCTCCCAGTACCTGCCCTGCCGGCCCGCCGCCTCCGCGGCCACCGCCGCCAGGTCGGAATGCGGGTGGACGTCGGTGAGCGGGAAGTGCCGCGCGACGTAGCGCACCCGGTCGCCGAAGTACTCCCGGACCTCCTTGGTGACCCCGGTCGCCTGCGCGCAGAAGGGGCACTCGAAGTCGAGGTACTCCACCAGGGTGTACTCGGCCTGGACATTGCCGCGGATGTGGTCGCGGGCGGGGTCGACCGGTTCGCTGAGGAAGCGGGGGCGTTCGGCGTCGCCCTGCCCCAGGAACCGCGCCGCGAGGACGAACAGCGCCCAGCCCAGCCCGGTCGCAAGTACTGCCGACAGCAGGACGCCGACCGTGGCCTGGTCGCGCAGCGCAGGGTCGTCGAAGGCGAGCTTGATGATGAGGAGCGCGACGGTGAAGCCGATGCCGGAGAGCGCCCCGCCCGCCAGGACGTGACCGCCGCCCACCCCCTGGGGCAGCGTGCCCAGCCGCAGCCGCACCGCGCCCAACGCGCCCAGCCCGATGCCGACCAGCTTGCCGACCACCAGCCCGCCGGTGATCCCCCAGGTGACCGGGGACACCAGCGCCTGCGCCAGCAGCCCGCCGCGCAGGTCGACGCCGGCGTTGGCGAGGGCGAACACCGGCACCACGACGTAGCTCGTCCAGCCGTGCAGCGCCTCCTGGAGCCGCTCGTTGACGCTGATCGTGCGGTTCAGCAGGTTCCGGGTGGCCCGCTGGACGCCGGGCAGCGGCGACTGCCGGAACGCCCGGAACCCGGTGGCGGCGGCGTCCACCCGCGCCCGGCTGGGTTCGCCGGCCGGGATCAGCAGGCCGGCCAGCATGCCGGCCAGCGAGGCGTGCACGCCCGAGTCGAGGGTCGACAGCCACGCCAGCCCGACCAGCGCAAGGTAGGGGGAGGCCCGCCACACCCCGAGCCGGTCGAGCACCCAGAGCCCGGCTATCGCGACCCCGGCGACGACCAGCGGCGCAAGGTTGATCCGGTCGGTGTAGGCGATGCCGATCACGCTGACCGCGACTATGTCGTCGATCACGGTGAGGGTGAGCAGGAACACGCGCAGCTGGGTGGAGACCGCCGGCCCGACCAGGGCCAGCGCGCCGAGCAGGAAGGCGGTGTCGGTGCCGATCACGGCGCCCCAGCCGTGCGCTGCCTCACCGGCAGGATTGAGGGCCAGGTAGATCGCGGCGGGCACCACCATGCCGCCGACCCCGGCCACCAGCGGCACCACTACCTGTCGGCGCTCGGTCAGTTCCCCGACCGCGAACTCGTGCCTCACCTCCATCCCGATGACGAAGAAGAACACCACCATGAGCCCGTCGTTGATCCAGTGGTGCAGGCTCATGCTCACTCCGGCGTCGCCGGCGAGCAGGCTGATCGGGGTCTCCAGCAGGGCGGTGTAGGCGGCCGACCATGGCGAGTTCGCCCACAGCAGCGCGATCACCGTCGCCGCCACCAGCAGCCCGGCGCTGCCCGACTCCGTCCTGATGAACCGCAGCAGCGGCGACGACGACAGTGCTTCGGCGAGGTCGTGGGACCCGGCGCCGCGGCTGGTGCGGGCAGCGCTCACGCCGATCATGCAGCACCGCCGGGGGCGTCCGGACGAGGCGGCGGCGCGGCGACGGCCCGGGCCGCTGGTCGGTGCGGGAGTCTCATGCGGTGCTCCTAGGGGTGTCCGGACCGGGCAGGCCGACCGGGGTGACGCCGGGCCGCAGGCCCGCTCGGTAGGGTGAACGCGTGCTCGCCATCAGCAGATTCCGGGTCACCCCCGATCGGGCCGCCGGATTCGTCGAACGGGCCCGCGCCGCCACCGCCTTCTTCGCCTCGCGTCCCGGGTGCGTGGCTGTCGACCTGCTGCAGAACCTCGACGACCCGCAGCTGTGGACCATCACCTCGCGGTGGGTCGATGTCGGGTCCTACCGGCGCTCGTTCAACGGCTACGAAGCGAAGCTGGTGCTGGTGTCCCTGCTGAGCGAGGCGATAGACGAGCCGAGCGCGTACGCCGACCCGTCCGAGGTGGGGGAGAACCTGCCGCGCTCGCTAAGCTAGGCCGACTTGTGCGTTGCCAGCCGGGCAACGCCGTGCGACAAGGAGCACACCCGTGGCAAGCCGCCTCGACAATGTCATCACCCTCACCAAGCGCCGCGGGTTCGTCTACCCGTGCGGTGAGATCTACGGGGGCACCCGCGCCGCCTGGGACTACGGACCCTACGGCGTGGAGCTCAAGGAGAACATCAAGCGCCAGTGGTGGCGTTCGGTGGTGCAGGGCCGGGACGACGTCGTCGGTATCGACTCCTCGATCATCCTGCCGCGCCAGACCTGGGTGGCGTCCGGCCACGTCGGGGTGTTCTCCGACCCGCTGACCGAGTGCCTGTCGTGCCACAAGCGGTTCCGCGCCGACCAGCTCGAGGAGGCGTTCGAGTTCAAGAAGGGGCGCAAGCCGTCCGGACTTGAGGAGATCAACTGCCCCGAGTGCGGCACGCTCGGCCGGTTCACCGAGCCGCGCGACTTCAACATGATGCTGAAGACCTACCTTGGCGTGATCGAGGACGAGTCCGGGCTGCACTACCTGCGTCCGGAGACCGCGCAGGGTATCTTCGTCAACTTCAAGAACGTCGAGAACACCTCCCGGATGAAGGTGCCGTTCGGCATCGGGCAGGTCGGCAAGAGCTTCCGCAACGAGATCACGCCCGGCAACTTCATCTTCCGCACCCGCGAGTTCGAGCAGATGGAGATGGAATTCTTCGTCAAGCCCGGCACCGACGAGGAGTGGCACCAGCACTGGATCGACGCCCGCACCGACTGGTACACCGGCCTCGGCATCAAGCGGGAGAACCTTCGGCTGTACGAGCACCCCAAGGAGAAGCTGTCCCACTACTCCAAGCGGACCGTCGACATCGAGTACAACTTCGGCTTCACCGGCGGCGACGGCTGGGGCGAGCTGGAGGGCATCGCAAACCGGACCGACTTCGACCTCGGCACGCACTCCAAGCACTCCGGCACCGACCTCTCCTACTTCGAGCAGGCCACCGGGGAGCGCTACCTCCCGTACGTGATCGAGCCGGCTGCCGGGCTGACCCGGTCGCTGATGGCATTCCTTGTGGAGTCGTACACCGAGGACCAGGCACCCAACACCAAGGGCGGGATGGACACCCGGACGGTGCTCAAGCTCGACCCGCGGCTCTCGCCGGTGAAGGCGGCGATCCTGCCGCTGTCCCGCAACGAGGCGCTCTCGCCGAAGGCCAGGGACCTGGCAGCCGAGCTGCGGCAGTACTGGAACGTCGAGTTCGACGACGCCCAGGCGATCGGACGCCGCTACCGCCGCCAGGACGAGATCGGCACCCCGTACTGCATCACCGTCGACTTCGACACCCTGGAGGACCAGGCGGTGACCATCCGCGACCGCGACACCATGTCGCAGGAGCGGGTGGCGCTCGACCAGGTGAAGTCCTACCTCGCCGCGCGGCTGATCGGCTGCTGAGGCAGCTGGCGGGGACGGTTCCGGCGGGTCTGGAATCGTCCCCGACCTCTGTTGGGTGGACGGTTGAGCCAGCCGGCGGTAACCGTCCAGTCAGGCCGGGAGGAACCGTCAGCGGGTCGGCGGGTAGGGTTGCCGGGATGTCTGGACAGACCCTGATCGCCCCGCTGCGGCTCGGCGACCTCACTATCGAGACGCCCGTCGTGCTGGCGCCGATGGCGGGGATCACCAACGCGGCGTTCCGGCAGCTCTGCCGCGAGCAGGGTGCGGGCCTGTACGTCTGCGAGATGATCACCTCCCGCGGCATCGTGGAGCGGATCCCGAAGACCTTCGACATGCTCAGGTTCGACCCGGGGGAGACCGTCAGGTCCGTCCAGCTCTACGGCGTCGACCCCGTGGTGATGGCCAGGGCGGCCGAGATCCTGTGCGAGGAGTTCGGGGTCGGCCACATCGACCTCAACTTCGGCTGCCCGGTGCCCAAGGTGACCCGCCGTGGCGGGGGCGGCGTGCTGCCGTGGAAGCGGGACCGGCTGGCGGCCATCCTGACCGCCACGGTGGCGGCGGCCGGGCGCTACGGCGTCCCGGTGACCATGAAGACCCGGCTCGGCATCGACGACGACCACCTGACCTACCTCGACGCCGGACGGATCGCGCAGGACGCCGGCGTCGCGGCCGTCGCGCTGCACGCCCGCACCGTGAAGCAGGCCTACGCCGGCCAGGCCGACTGGGACACCATCGCCACCCTGGTGGACGCCCTCGACATCCCGGTGCTCGGCAATGGCGACATCTGGGAGGCCTCCGATGCGCTGGCGATGGTCGCGCAGACCGGCTGCGCCGGCGTAGTGATCGGCCGGGGCTGCCTGGGCCGGCCGTGGCTGTTCCGCGACCTGGCCGACGCGTTCGCCGGTCGCGACACCCGCACCCTGCCCAGCCTTGGCGAGGTGGCCGCCATGGTCCGCCGGCACGGCGAACTGATGGCCGGCCTGTACGGCGAGCAGCACGGCCTCACCGAGCTGCGCAAGCACATGGCCTGGTACTTCAAGGGGTTCCCGGTCGGCGGCGAGGTCCGTCGCGGGCTCGCGACGGTGTCGTCGCTGGCCGAGCTGGACGACAACCTGGCCCGGCTCGACCCCGAGGTCACGTTCCCGGTCGGCGAACTGGCCAGCCCGCGTGGCCGGCAGGGCACGCCGCGGGACAAGGTGGTGCTGCCCTACGGCTGGCTGGACTCCACAGAACTTGGCGACGCCGACCTCAGTTCCGCCGAGTCCGACGCCTCCGGGGGCTGAGTCAGGAGACTGCCGCGACGGCGGCGACGCTCATCGCTATCAAGGCCGCGATCGGCGCGAGGATGCCGAGGATGATCCCGGCCACGCCCCAGCCCCGGCCCCGGTTGCTGATCGCCGCCACTATCGAGGCGATCCAGCCGCCGGTGCCGACCAGGCCCGCCAGCGTGAGCCAGCCGAGCGGTGCGGTGAGCTGGTCCATCAGCCCCGGCGGAATGGACTCCACGTCGATCTCGGTGCTGCCCGGCGGCGCCAGCGCGATCACCTGCGACATCGGTTCGGCCATCCCGAGCCCGATCAGGACCGCGATGATCGCCGTCACCACGACGACGCCGAAGCCCAGGATTCCCAGCAGCGGCGACTTGCGGCCGGTCGGCGTCGCAGTGGCGTAGCCCGAGGACGGGTAGCCGGCCGCCGCGTACCCCTGGTAGGGCTGCGGGGTCTGGTAGGGCTGCGTCGCCTGGTACGGCTGGGGCGCCTGGTACGGCTGGCCATAGGCCTGCCCCTGCGCTGCCCCCGGGTAGCCGTACGGCGACTGGGGCTGCTGGGGCTGCGCGGGATAGCCGTACGGCTGCGGGCTGGGCTGGGACGGCTGGGGCTGCGCGGCGGGCGGCAGGTTGGGGTCCCGCGGGTCGGAAGGCATGCGACCAGCCTACTGAGTCACGACCCCCGCGCGGACACCGGGCGCGCGGCGGAATGCGAAGATGGGCGGGTGCCAGAACTGACCCC
>JAEZGC010000088.1 GCA_023437345.1 Actinomycetes bacterium | reverse complement strand
GGCCGGCACCATGGCCGGCCACCGCGACGACGAACTGGTCCGGGCGCACGCCGTCGCGGGCCCGCCGATCGCCGCCGGCCCGCCGATCGGCAGGGTCGCCCGGGAGGAGGCTGAAGCGGCCCTGCTGCGGCCCGGCGCCAGCTTGGCGGTCGGGGCCGGGAGCCGGGCGCAGCCGGAGGAGCCGGACGCCGAACGCACCTGCTTCGAGCGGGACCGGGACCGGATAGTCCACTCGACAGCGTTCCGCCGGCTGGCCGGCAAGACGCAGGTGGTGGTGTTCCCCACCGACCACCAGCGGACGCGGCTCACCCATGCCCTCGAGGTGGCCCAGGTCGCCACCTCGATAGCCCGCGGGATCGGGGCCAACGCCACCCTCGCCGAGGCGATTGCGCTGGGTCATGACTGCGGCCACGGCCCCGGCGGCCACGCCAGCGAGGACGCTTTCGACGCCTTCATCCCGGGCGGCTACGACCACGGCCCGTGGGGCGCCGACGTCGTCCTCAGCTCGCTCAACCTGTGCGCCGAGACACTGGACGGCGTCCGGAACCACTCGTGGTCGCGGCCGGTACCGGCCACCATCGAGGGCGAGATCGTCAGCTGGGCCGACCGGATCGCCTACTGCGCCCACGACCTCGAGGACGCCGCCGGCGCCGGGATCGTCGCGTTGGCAGACCTGCCCGCCGAGGTGGCCGAGGTGTGCGGGACCACCCGCCGCGAACAACTGGGCAGCTTCGTCAGGGCGGTCGTCGAGGCGGCCGCGTCCGGCGGCGCGGTGGGGATGGCGCCCGAGCCGGCGGCCGCGCTGGCCGCGCTGCGGGCGTTCAACTACGAGAGGATCTACACCCGCCCCGAATCACTGGCCCAGTCGGCGGCGGTGATCGCCGTGCTGACCGCGCTGGTCGAGTACTACGCCGATCACCCCGACCGGCTCCCCGATGACCTGCGGACCGCCGCCGTCGACGACCGGGCACGGGTGCGGGCTGCGGTCACCTACGTCGGCGGGATGACCGACAGGTTCGCCTTCGGTGCGGCGCTGACCCTGCTCGGCTGGGACCCCGACCGGCTGCCCAAGGGTCAGTAGGATCAACGCCGTGGCGGGACTGATCAACGACGAGGACCTGGCGACGGTCCGGGAGCGCTCCCGGATCGAGGAGGTGGTCGGCGCCCACGTCACGCTGCGCAACGCCGGTGGCGGGTCCCTCACCGGCCTGTGCCCGTTCCATGACGAGAAGACCCCCAGCTTCCGGGTGACCCCCTCGCGCGGCTTCTTCCACTGCTTCGGCTGCGGCGAGGGCGGCGACGTGATCAGCTTCGTCCAGAAGATCAACAATGTGACCTTCGTCGAGGCGGTGGAGTGGCTGGCCGACCGTGCCGGCATCCACCTCCGGTACACCGAGGGTGGCGGACGCGACCGCCCCGAACCAGGGCTGCGGCTGCGGATCCTCGAGGCGAACCGGGAGGCTGCCGACTTCTTCGCTCGTCAGCTGGCGACCCCGGAGGCGCTGGTGGGCCGGCAGTTCCTGGACCAGCGCGGCTTCGACCGTGAGACGGCCGAACAGTTCGGGATCGGGTTCGCCCCGAAGGGCGGCAAGGAACTGGCGTCGTACCTGCGCGCGCGCGGGTTCACCGACAACGAACTGGTGCGCGCCGGGCTGGTCCGCGAGAGCGGCTGGGACTACTTCCAGGGCAGGCTGCTGTGGCCGATCCGGGACGCCGGCCGCTCCGTCCTCGGGTTCGGGGCCCGGCGGCTGTTCGACGACGACCGGATGCCGGCCAAGTACCTCAACACCCCCGAGACCCCCGTCTATAAGAAGTCGCAGGTGCTGTACGGCCTCGACCTCGCCCGCACCAGCATCGCGCGCAAGAACCAGGCCGTGGTCGTGGAGGGGTACACCGACGTGATGGCCGCCCACCTGTCAGGGGTCGACACCGCGGTGGCGTCCTGCGGGACGGCGTTCGGCGACGACCACGCCAGGATGCTGCAGCGGCTGATCGACGCCCAGGGGGTGGGGGCGGGCGAGGTGATCTTCACCTTCGACGGGGACGCCGCTGGCCAGGCCGCTGCGATCAAGGTGTTCAAGGGCGACCAGCAGTTCACCTCCCAGACCTATGTGGCGGTCGAGCCCTCCGGCCTGGACCCGTGTGACCTGCGCCTGCAGCAGGGCGACGCCGCGGTCCGTGAGCTGGTCGCCCGACGGGTGCCGCTGTACGACTTCGTGATGCGCAACGTGCTGGCCGGGTTCGACCTCGACCGGGTCGAGGGGCAGCTCGCCGCGCTGCGGGCGGCCGCCCCGCTGGTCGCCAGCATCCGCGACGAGTCGCTGGTGCTGGGCTACAGCCGCCGGCTGGCGCAGCTGCTGGGGCTGGCCGATCCCGACGAGGTGCGGGCCGAGATCAAGCGCGCCCGCAAGGGAGCCAAGCCCGCCCGGGAGAACCCCGCCCGTGCTGCGGCCGAGCCGGCCGAGCCGGAGCCGGAGCAGCAGCGCGGGCTGCCGCTGCCCGACCCCCGGGACCGCCGGCTGGAGGCGGAGCGGGGCACCCTGCGCCTGCTGTTGCGGGCGCCGGCGGCGTTCACCGCAACGCTCAACGACCTGACCCCAGAGGACTTCCTCGACCCGGCCTACCGGGAGCTGTTCACCAGGATCCGCGACCTGCCCGACCGCACCGGCGGCTGGGCGCAGCAGTTGGCCGACGATCCCGAGCTCGGGCAGCTGGTGATCACCCTGGCTGTGGAGCCTGTGCTCCGTGAACCGAGCGAGGCCTACGCCGCCGAGTACGCCGCCGGCGTCCGGCTGCTGGCGACGGCACGCCAGATCGACGCGCTGAAGTCGCGGCTGCAGCGCACCAACCCTGTCGAGGACCAGCCGGCGTACAACAGGATGTTCGCCGCGCTGGTCGACCTTGAGGCGCGCCGCAAGCAGTTGCTGGCCCTGGCCACCGGACCGTCGCTGTAGCCGCTGCGGTGCTGTCCGGGTGTTGTCGGTTCGCCGCGGATTGCTGACACGCCCCCACCGTCCGCCCGAGGCTTGTCGGATGAGTCACCTGCCTGTGCTGCCCCAGCCGCTGGGACCCGCCGGCGAGGCCCGGCTGGCCCGCCGGATCGAACTGGGGGTGGTCGCCGAGCACGCGCTGTCCCACCCCTGGCCGGGGGCTGACGACCGGGCCGCGCTGGTCCGGATCGTCGCCGAAGGCCGCCAGGCGTGGCAGGACTTCCTGTCGGCGAACCTGCGGTTGGCGGCGATGCTCGCCGGCCAGGCCTCCCGCCGCACCGGGATGGACTTCGACGACCTGTTCCAGGAGGCGTGCCTGGCGCTGGGGCACGCTCTGCGGCGCTTCGACCACACCCGCGGCCGGTTCACCACCTACGCCCTTCCGGTGGTCACCCAGCACCTGGTCACGGTGACCAGTTCGCTGGCGGGCCAGCTGGGGTTGCCGACCGGACGGGCCGTGGTGTTGCGCCGTGCCCAGGGGGTGGCCGACCAGCTCAGCCAGGAGCTGGGCCGCTCGGCAGGGCTGGCCGAGATCTCCGCCGCCATCGGACGCGACCCGCTGTGGACCGCCAGGCTGCTCAGCCACCGGGTGCCGTTGCCGCTGGACGAGCTGGGCGACGTGGCGGCGGGGTCGTCCGACCTCGCCGCCCGGGAGGACCTGGCAGTCATCGACAGGTTGCTTCCCTACCTGGCCCGACTGCCGGGCGACCAGCGGGACGTGCTGCGGCTGCGGTTCGGTCTTGTCGACGGCCGTTGCCTGTCGTTCCGGGAGATCGCCGAGCGCCTGGGCACCTCGTCGAGTTCGGTGCGCCGCGCCGCCCAGCGCGGGCTGGCCGCGCTGCGCCGGCGCCAGCTCGGCGACTCTCGGGGTGCGGCGGTGGCGAGCTGACCAGGCGGGTTACAGCCCGCGGATCGGGAGGTCGGGCGTGGTCGGGGTCTGCAGGATCCCGGCCAGCCGCTCGAAGAACGCCGGTCCGTCCACCGACTCGAACACCGTGGCGTTAGGGGTGAGCCCGAACTTCGGCCACGCCATCACGCTGGCGCCCCGGGTGAGGGGGGAGGCGACCTCCACGTCGACCCGGTACCTGCTCTCGGCCAGCACCAG
>JAEZGC010000086.1 GCA_023437345.1 Actinomycetes bacterium | reverse complement strand
AAGGTGGACGGCGAGAGCGTGCTGGGCTCGCGCCACCAGCTCACCGCGGCCCTGGCGGGGGGGGGCTTTCGGCTCACCCCCCGCGGGCTGGTGCTGCGCCGGTGAGCCGCCGTGCCTGAGGGCGACGCGGTCTGGCGAACTGCCCGGCGACTCCACGAGGCGCTCGCCGGTCGGACGCTGGTCTCTGCCGACCTGCGCTGGCCGAGTCTTGCCACCGCCCGGCTGGGCGGGTTGGCGGTTACCGAGGCGGTGCCGCGCGGCAAGCACATCCTGGTGCGGTTCGGCAACGGCTGGACGCTGCACTCCCACCTGCGGATGGACGGCTCGTGGCGGGTCGAGCCGACCCGTCCCCGCCCGGTCTCGGCCAGGCGGGCGCCGGGGCGGATGTCGCAGGGCCCCGGCTTCGTCAGGGCGGTGCTGGTGACCGACCAGTGGACCGCGGTGGGCGTCGACCTCGGCATGCTCGACCTCGTGGCTACCGAGCGGGAGCACACGCTGATCGGCCACCTGGGCCCCGACCTGCTCGACCCCGGGTTCGATGCCGACCGGGCGGTGGCGAACCTGGCCGCCGCGCCGGGCAGCATCGGCGCGGCACTGCTCGACCAGACCAACCTTGCCGGCATCGGGACGATCTGGGCGTCCGAGACGCTCTTCGCGCAACGAATCGCGCCGTGGACGCCGGCCGCCGAGCTGCCGGCCGAGACGCTGGCCGGGATCGTCGAGCGGGCCCGGGTGCTGCTCACCGCGAGCATCTCGGCCGGGATGCCGAACCGGGCGGTCCACGGCAGGTCCGGCAGGCCCTGTCGACGCTGCGGCACGACGGTGCGGGTGTCGCCGATCGGCGCCATCGCCCGGGAGCGGCCGATGTTCTACTGCCCCCGCTGCCAGGGCGGGCTCGGCCCCACCGACGATGGCCGGCCGCGCGCCCCGCTGGGGTCTCGGCCCCGCTGACCCGAACCCCGCGCGTCGGGGAGTCGGACTAGGTTGGGGACCATGACAACCCCCGTCCCCACTATCGCCCTGCGGCATGGCGCCGCGCTGCCCGCTCTCGGCCTCGGCACCTGGCCGCTGCTCGGCGACGAGGGCGCGGCGGCCGTCCGGACCGCGCTGGAGGCCGGCTACCGCCTGGTCGACACCGCCGAGAACTACCGCAACGAGGAGGTGGTCGGCCGTGGGCTGCGCGAGTCCGGCGTCCCGCGCGAGGAGGTGTTCCTCACCACGAAGTTCAACCGCCAGTGGCACAGCGTGGACGGCGCCCGCCAGGCGGCGGAAGCCTCATTGGAGCGGCTGGGGGTGGACTACCTCGACCTGTTGCTGATCCACTGGCCCAACCCCGGCCGGGACCGCTACGTCGATGCGTTCCGCGGGCTGCTTCAGCTGCGCGAGGCCGGGGTGCTGCGCGCGGTAGGCACGTCCAACTTCAAGCCCGCCCACCTG
The DNA here is from genome assembly GCA_023437345.1 of Actinomycetes bacterium. Classification (GTDB taxonomy): domain Bacteria; phylum Actinomycetota; class Actinomycetes; order Propionibacteriales; family Propionibacteriaceae; genus Propionicimonas. The sequence goes on along the minus strand of JAEZGC010000086.1, from coordinate 1,881 downwards.
CAGCGCCTGCTGGACGAGACCGGCGAGTTGCCGGAGGTGAACCAGATCAACCTCAACCCGTACGCCACCCGGGACGCCTCGGTCGCGTTCCACGCCGCGCACGGCATCGTGACCGAGTCGTGGAGCCCGATCCAGCCGTCGTCGATGCTGTCCGACCCGGTGGTGGCCGGAATCGCGGCCGCCCACCAGCGCACCCCGGCCCAGGTGGTGCTGCGCTGGCACGTCCAGCGCGGCTTCGTGCCGATCCCCAAGTCGTCCTCGCCGGCCCGGCAACGGGAGAACCTTGCGGTCTTCGACTTCGCGTTGACCCCCGACGAGGTCGCCGCGCTGAACGACCTCGACCGGGGCGAGGCCCACGTCACCGACGCCGACGAGTTCGGGCACTGAGCCGGGCGGCGGCCCGAAGCGGGGGATCTTCGTGAATCCCTGACGGGTTTTCCGGTTCCGCCACGCCCAGATACCCACGGGGGTATCGTCTTGTCGTTGCCTCTTGACTGGAGTTCGACGATGAAACAACTGGTCATCCTCGGCGGTGGCACCGCCGGCACGGTGGTGGCGAACAGACTGCGGGCCGCGATCGGCAGACACGAACTTCACATCACGGTCGTCGACCGGGACGACGCCCACCACTACCAACCGGGGTACCTGTTCCTGCCGTTCGGCATCTACAACACCACCGACATCGTGAGGTCGCGCCACCGGTTCCTGGCCGACGGCATCGACCTGGTGCTGACCGAGATCGATCGGGTAGATCCCGCCTACCGCGCCGTCCACCTGGCCGACGGCCGGACGCTGAGCTACGACTACCTCGTGATCGCGACCGGGGTCACCCCCCGGCCGGACGCCACCCCTGGCATGCAGGGTCGGCTGTGGGGGGACAGGGTCCACGAGTTCTACAGCCTGCCGGGGGCGCAGGCGCTCACCGAGGCGATGCGTCGGTTCCGCGGCGGCCGCCTCGTGGTGCACATCACCGAGATGCCGATCAAGTGCCCTGTGGCGCCGATGGAGTTCACCTTCCTTGCCGACGACTGGCTGCGAAAGCACCACATCAGGGAGAAGACGGCGGTCACCTATGTGACGCCCCTGGACGGCGCCTTCACCAAGCCGGTCGCCTCCCGCGAACTCGCCACCGCGCTGGTCGACCGGCAGATAGCGCTGGAGACCGACTTCGCTGTCGAGCACATCGACAACGACGCCGCCGAACTGGTCTCCTACGACGGGCGCCGGATCGGCTTCGACCTGCTGGTGACGGTCCCGCTCAACATGGGTGCCGACTACATCGCCCGCTCCGGGATGGGAGACGAGCTGAACCTGGTGCCGTGCGACCCGCACACGATGGCGAGCCTCGCGCACCCTGGGGTCTACGTGCTCGGCGACGCCGGCACGCTGCAGACCTCCAAGGCCGGGTCGGTGGCGCACTTCTCCGCGGAGGTGTTCGTCAGCAACTTCCTCGACGAGTTCAACGGACGGCCCCCCAGCCACGGCTTCGACGGCCACGCCAATTGCTTCATCGAGTCCGGCAACCGCAAGGGAATGCTGCTCGACTTCAACTACACCACCGAGCCGTTCACGGGGACCTTCCCGCTTCCGGTCGTCGGCCCGTTCAAGCTGCTGCAGGAGACCCGGCTCAACCACCTCGGGAAGCTCGCCTTCCGCTGGATCTACTGGAACCTGCTGCTGCCGGGCCGGCCGATCCCGTTGATCCCGGCCGCGATGAGCCTGGCCGGCAAGCGGGTGGAGACCGACGTCACACCTGAAGCTACCGGCCTGCCGGGACCCGACGCGCCCTCCAGCCCGCCCCCGCCCCACCGTCAGTCCCGCCCCCGGCTGGAGACGAAGCCGCGCGCGACCCGGCCGGCGCCCGCCCGCCCGGCTCCGGCT
>JAEZGC010000198.1 GCA_023437345.1 Actinomycetes bacterium | reverse complement strand
CCGCAGGCCTGGCTCAGCGTCGCCGACGCGGCGTCGATCGGGGTGGCCGACAACGACTGGATCGAACTGACCAACGCCAACGGCGTCTTCGTCGCACGGGCTGTGGTCACCCACAAGCTGCCGGACGGGATCTGCTACGTGCAGCACGCCCAGGAGCGGACCATCGACGTGCCGAAGTCGGAGGCCACCGGCAAGCGGGGCGGCATCCACAACTCGGTCACCCGGATCCTGGTGAAACCGACCCACCTGATCGGCGGCTACGCCCACCAGTCGTACGCCTTCAACTACCTGGGACCCACCGGCCTGCAGCGCGACATCGTCTCCACAGTCCGCCGCCGCTCCCAGGAGGTGACGTACTGATGGCCCGCAAACCAACCCGCGTGATGGCGCAGGTCGGCATGGTGATGAACCTCGACAAGTGCATCGGCTGCCACACCTGCTCAGTTACCTGCAAGCAGGCCTGGACCAACCGGGCCGGCACCGAGTACGTGTGGTTCAACAACGTCGAGACCAGGCCGGGCCTCGGCTACCCGCGCCGCTACGAGGACCAGGAGAAGTGGCGCGGCGGCTGGGTGCGGACCCCGTCCGGCGGGTTGAAGCTGCGCTCCGGCGGCCGGTTCGCCAAGCTGCTCAGCATCTTCGCCTCGCCCGTCCAGCCCGAGCTGTCCGACTACTACGAGCCGTGGACCTACGACTACCAGAACCTGATCAGCGCCCCGCTGGGCGACGACTTCCCGGTTGCCCGGCCCAAGTCGCTGATCACCGGCGAGGACACGAAGATCACCTGGTCGGCGAACTGGGACGACTCCCTCGGCGGGGTGGCCGCGACCGGCGACACCGACCCGATAGTGGAGAAGCTGCGGGCCGACGCCAACGAGCAGATCCGGTTCGAGTACGAGAAGAGCTTCATGTTCTTCCTGCCCCGGATCTGCGAGCACTGCCTCAACCCGTCCTGCATGGCTTCCTGCCCGTCCGGCGCGATCTACAAGCGGGCCGAGGACGGGATCGTGCTGGTCGACCAGGACCGCTGCCGCGGCTGGCGGCAGTGCATCACCGGCTGCCCGTACAAGAAGATGTACTTCAACCACCGCTCCGGCAAGGCGGAGAAGTGCACGTTCTGCTACCCGCGGATCGAGGTCGGCCTGCCCACGGTGTGCTCGGAGACCTGCGTCGGACGGCTGCGCTACCTCGGCATCGTGCTGTACGACCCGGACGCGGTCGCCGAGGCGGCGGCGGTGCCCGACGATGAGCTGTACCAGGCGCAGCTGGACCTGCTGCTCGACCCGCGCGACCCCGAGGTGGTCGCCCTGGCGCGGGCCGGCGGGATGCCCGACGATTGGATCGCCGCCGCACAGCGCTCGCCGATCTACGCGCTGATCAAGCACTTCAAGGTGGCGCTCCCGCTGCACCCCGAGTACCGGACCATGCCGATGGTGTGGTACATCCCGCCGTTGTCGCCGGTGATCGACCTGCTGCGCGACCAGGGCCACGACGCCGAGGCGCCCGGCAACCTGTTCGGGGCGATAGACGCGCTGCGGATCCCGGTCGGCTACCTCGCCGAGCTGTTCACCGCCGGTGACACCGCCCTGGTCACCGACGTGCTGCAGAAGCTGGCCGCGATGCGCAGCTACATGCGCGGCGTCACGCTGGGGACGGGGCGCGACGCCGAGCTTGCGGCGGCCGTCGGGATGACCCCCGAGGCGCTGGAGCAGCTCTACCGGTTGCTGGCGATCGCCAAGTATGAGGACCGGTACGTGATCCCCACCGCGCACCGCGAGGAGGCCCACAACCTCGAGGAACTCGCCTGCTCGCTCGACTACGAGGGCGGGCCTGGGATGTACGAGTCGGGCCCGTTCGGCGAGGCATCGGGGCGTCCCGTCCCGGTCGCCATCGAGACCTACACGGCGCTCAAGCAGCGCCAGCAGGCCGAGGAGGCCGCCTCGCAGGCGGCGCTGGCCAACCGCGCCGGCATGCTGAACTGGGACGCCAACGAGGACACCCCGTGAGCCCGCTGGGGTGGCGCTCCCGCCGGGCCGCGGACGTCGCCGACGCCCGCGCCGAGGTGGTGTTCCAGGCGGCCGCGCTGTGCCTGTCCTACCCGGAGGCGGAACTGCTGGAGCGGCTCGACCTGATCGAGCAGGCGCTGGCCGGGCAGCCGACAGCCGACCGGTTCGCGGCCGTGCTCGCGCACCTGCGCAGCGCCCCGCTGGTCGAGCTGCAGTCCTTCCACATCCAGGAGTTCGACCTCTCGCGCAAGCATGCGCTGCACCTGTCGTACTGGACCGACGGCGACACCCGGCGCCGCGGTGAGGTGCTGGCCGAGGTGAAGGCCGTCTACCGCGAGTCGGGGCTGCTCGTCGACCTGCGCGGCGAGCTGCCCGACTACCTGCCGATGGTGCTGGAGTTCGCTGTCGCCGACGCGGATCGCGGCAGCGCGCTGCTGCAGCGCTTCCGCGCCAGCCTGGAACTCATCCGGCTCGGCCTTGAGAAGGACGGCCTGCCGCACGCCGGCGTGCTGGCCGCGGTGTGCGGTGCGCTGCCGGGCGAGTCGCCGGCCACCCTGGCGCAGGTGCAGGCGCGCTACGGGCAGGTACAGCCGGTCGAGTTCGTCGGACTGAGCGAGGTTGTGAGGAGCTGAGATGAACGCCCTGGACATCCTGTTGTGGGGGGTCGTCCCCTATCTGGTCGCGCTCACCCTGATCGCGGGCCTGGTCTGGCGCTACCGGTACGACCAGTTCGGCTGGACCACCCGTTCCTCCCAGCTCTACGAGTCGCGGCTGTTGCGGGTGGCGTCCCCGATGTTCCACTTCGGCCTGCTGGTCGTCCTGGGCGGGCACCTGGTCGGGCTGCTGATCCCGAAGGGCTGGACCGACAGGTTCGTCACCCAGGAGATGTACCACTGGGTGGCGGTCGGGGCCGGCACGCTGGCCGGGATCGCCACCCTGATCGGGATCGCCCTGCTGATCTACCGCCGCCGCACCACCGGGCCGGTGTTCCTGGCCACCACCCGCAACGACAAGCTGATGTACGTCGTTCTCGGCGCGGTGATCGTGTTCGGCCTCGTCGCGACGCTGACCGGCGACGTCACCCCGGCCGGGGAGCACCACAACTACCGCGAGACGGTGTCGGTGTGGTTCCGATCGCTGCTCGTGCTGCAACCCGACATCGCGGCCATGGCGGCGGCGACCTGGCAGTTCAAGGTGCACATCCTGATCGGGCTCGGCCTGTTCGCCCTGGTGCCGTTCAGCCGGCTGGTGCACGCCTTCACAGTGCCGCTGCACTACCTGTTCCGGCCCTACGTCGTGTACCGCAGCCGCGACGAGGTCCCGCCCGCGGCGTCCCGCGGCCGGGTCGCCGGCTGGGACCCGGTCGGCACCCGTGACCGGGACCGGGGTGATCGGTGACCGGGAGCGGGCGGCCCGCGCTCACCGGCCAGCTCGGCCAGGTAGTCCTGGCCACCGTCGCGTCCGCCGCCGGCTTCTGGGCCTGGATGTCGATAGCGCCGCTGCAGAAGACCTATGCCACCTCGATGGGGCTGGACGAGGGGCAGGTCTCGCTGATGCTCGCCACCCCCGTCCTGGTCGGGGCGCTGGGGCGGGTGCTCGTCGGGGCGCTGACCGACCGGCTGGGGGGCCGCCGGATGTTCACCATCGTGCTGCTCGGCGCCGTGCCCGCCGTCCTGCTGGTTGCCGCCGCCGGCAGCCTGAAGCTGTACTGGCTGCTGATCCTCGCCGGGCTCTACCTCGGCACCGTCGGCACGGTCTTCGCCGTCGGCATCCCGTTCTCCAGCGCGTGGTACGAGCCCGAGCGACGCGGCTTCGCCAACGGCGTCTTCGGCATGGGGATGGTCGGCACCGCGGTGTCGGCCTTCCTCACCCCGCGGCTGGCCGAGGGGATCGGCTACGTGAACACCCACTTGGTGATCGCTGCCGTCCTGGTGGTGATGGCGGGCCTGGTGTGGTTCTTCATGAAGGAGTCACCGGCCTGGACGCCCAACCCACAGCCGGTGGTGCCGCGGGTGGTGGGCGCCCTGAGGCTGCCGATCACCTGGCAGATGTCGTTCCTGTACGCAGTGGTGTTCGGCGGCTTCGTCGCCTTCTCCACCTTCCTGCCCAAGTACCTCACCACCATCTACCCCGCCGAGGTCGACCAGATCGGCGCCGGCGCCAGGATGGGCAGCTTCGTCATCGCCGCCGTGATCGCGCGCCCGATCGGGGGCGCCCTGGCCGACCGGCTGGGCGCCAAGCTGATCACCGCCGCCTCCCTGGTCGGGATCGCCGGGCTCGCCTGGGTGGTGAGCCTGGAGCCGCCCGAGGGGATCGTCACCGGCGCCGCCTTCCTCGCGATGGCTGCCGCGCTGGGGATCGGGATGGGTGCGGTGTTCGGCTGGGTGCCCAGACTGGCACCGCCGGACAAGGTGGGATCGGTCAGCGGGGTGGTCGCCGCAGCCGGCGGCCTGGGCGGCTACTTCCCGCCCCTGGTGATGGGCGCCACCTACAACCCGGCCACCAACTCGTACTCGCTGGGGCTGTGGCTGCTGGTCGCCACCGCGCTCGCGGCGCTCGTCCTCGCCCTGCTGCTGCACCGTCCGCGGGCGGCCGATCCGTCCCCAGTCACCGGCGCCGCCTCGCCCACCACCACGCCACCCACCTGACGCAGGAGTCAGCATGAGCAGCACCATCGTCGCCCGGCTCCAGGGCGGCCCCGAGTGGATCAAGTCCTGGGATCCCGAGGACGAGAGGTCGTGGGACTCCAGGCTCGCCTGGCAGACGCTGTGGATCACCACCTTCACCCTGACGCTGTGCTTCGTGGCGTGGTTCCTGCCGTCGGCGATAGTCCCCAAGCTGAACGCGATCGGCTACGACTTCACCAAGGAGCAGCTGTACTGGCTGGCCGCCGTCCCCGGCCTGTCCGGCGGCCTGCTGCGACTGCTGTGGATGGTGCTGCCGCCGATCATGGGCACCCGCAAGATGGTCGCCGCCACCACGCTGCTGCTGTTCTTCCCCGTGCTCGGCTGGGGAGTGCGCTCGATGTCGCCCACCGCGCCCTACTGGGAGCTGCTCGTGCTGGCCTTCCTCGCCGGCATCGGCGGCGGCGCCTTCTCGGGCTTCATGCCGTCCACGTCCTACTTCTTCCCGCGCAAGAAGCAGGGCACCGCGCTCGGGCTGCAGGCAGGGATCGGCAACTTCGGGGTGTCGCTGGTGCAGCTGCTCACCCCGTGGCTGATCGGGCTCGGCATGCTGTGGTGGCTCGGCGAGAGCCAGATGATGCAGCTGCCCGGAAGGCCCGACCGCGAGGTGTGGTACCAGGCCGCGTCCTTCGTCTGGCTGCCGTTCATCCTGATCGCGGCGTGGATCGCCTGGCAGTACCTGAAGTCGGTGCCGGTGAAGGCCAACATCAGGCAGCAGTTCGACATCTTCGCCAACCAGGACACCTGGTGGATGACCCTGCTGTACATCATGACGTTCGGTACCTTCTCCGGGCTGTCGGCCCAGTTCGGGCTGCTGATGAACAACCTGTACGGTGCCGCGAACCCGGCAGTGGTCGAGGGAGTGGGGGCCACCGCGCGGATCCTCGTCGAGGGCTACCAGGTCCCCGACCCGGCGTCCTACGTGTTCCTCGGGCCGCTGGTCGGTGCCGGGGCGCGCGTCCTGTTCTCCCCCCTCACCGACCGGATGGGTGGCGCGATCTGGACGCTGGTGTCCGGCGTCGGCCTGGTCGGGGCGATAGCGGTGACCATCCCCGCGCTGACCCCCGACACGTCGAGCGCGGCCAGCCTGCAGGGCGGCTTCAACCACTTCCTGTGGGGGATGCTGGCGATCTTCCTGTTCGCCGGGATCGGCAACGCCTCCACGTTCAAGCAGATGCCGATGATCTTCGAGCGACGCCAGGCCGGCGGGGTGATCGGCTGGACCAGCGCGATCGCCGCCTTCGGCCCGTTCCTGTTCGGTGTCGGGTTGACCGTCATGCCGGCCACCACGTTCTACTGGATCGGTGTGGCGTGGGCTGTGATGTGCGTAGCGATCACGGTGTGGCGCTACGCCCGCCCCGGCGCGCCGAAGCGCTCATGAGCCCGCTCGACTCCTCCGGTGCGGCCGGCCTTCGGGCGCGGGTGATCACCGTCTCCGACCAGGTCGCGGCCGGGCTGGACGAGGACCGCGGTGGGCTGCTGGCCGTGCAGCTCCTGGCCGACGCCGGCGTGCCGGCCGAGCGGGTGGTGGTGGCCGACGACCCGCAACTGATCCGCTCTGCGGTGTGGGCGGCGGTGGCGGCCGGCTGCCGGGTCGTGCTGACCTGCGGCGGCACCGGGATCGGCCCGACCGACCACGCCGCACAGGTTGTCGGCGGGCTGCTCAGCTTCCAGATCCCGGGGATCGCCGAGGAGATCCGGCGCCGCGGTGCCGTCCACACCCCGCAGGCGCTCGTCTCGCGCCAGGTCGCCGGCGCGATCATCGGCCGCGACCACCCGCCGGTCTTCGCCCTGGCGGCACCCGGCTCGCGCGGCGGCGTCCGCGACGCCCTGGCCGTGGTCGGCGGCCTGCTGCCCTACCTCATCGACCAACTCGACGGCGCCGGCCACACCTGATGCGGGCACGCCGCAGCACCGACAACCTCAAGGAGACCCATGACCGACGCACAGTTCACCGCCCTTCCCGACCTCGCCGGGCTGATCGAGGTGCAGACCGAGGCGACGGTGTCGCGGACGGCGCTGCGTGCGGCAGGCGTCCGGGTCGTCCTGTTCGGCTTCGACACCGACCAGGAACTGACCGAGCACACCGCCGCGATGCCGGTGCTGTTGCAGGTGCTGTCCGGGCGGCTGGGCATCACGGCTGACGGCCGCACCGAGGACCTCGTGCCGGGCGGCCTGATGTACCTGGGGGCCCGGGTGCCGCACTCGGTCTACGCGCACGAGCCGTCCAAGCTCGCGCTGACCATGCTCGACCCCCGCTGACCCGACCCCGGTCGAGCCCACCGGCTGGATAGAGTCAGCCCGACAAGCGGGAACGCTCCGTCAGTCGGGCGTCTCGGGCAGGGAGGTGGCGGTGGCCAGCGATACGCCGGCTCAGGTGCAGAGCCTGGTGGTGTACCAGGTGTTCCCGCGCAACCACGGCCGCACCGGGAGGCTGAGCGATGTCACAGCCGACCTGGACCGGATCGCGGCCCTCGGGGTGGATGTGGTCTACCTGCTGCCTATCCACCCGATAGGGGAGCGGGCGCGCAAGGGCAGCCTCGGTTCGCCGTTCGCGATCCGCGACTACCGCAGCATCCACCCCGACCTGGGCGACGAGGTCGACTTCGCCGAGCTGGTCAGCCAGGCACACGCCCGCGGCCTGCGGGTGATCATCGACGTCGTGTTCAACCACACCGCCCAGGACAGCCTGCTGCTGGCCGAGCACCCCGAGCTGTTCCACACCGACGCCGAGGGGCGCCCGGTCAGCTCGGTGCCCGAGTGGTCGGACATCGTCGACTTCCGCCACCCCAACCCTGTCGTCGACGAGTTGCTGCTCGACAGCCTGCGCGAGTGGGTGCGCCGCGGCGTGGACGGCTTCCGCTGCGACGCCGCCACCCTGGTCCCGCTCGCCTTCTGGACGCGGGCCCGGCGGGAACTGGCCGACCTCAAGCCGGGGCTGTTGTGGATTGCGGAGACCGTCCATCCCTTCCTCATCGAGCGGCGTCGGGCGGAGGGCGTCCCGGTGGCCAGCGACGCCGAGCTGTACCAGGCCTTCGACATCGAGTACACCTACGACGTCTGGGGGATCTGGCAGGCCGCGGTCACCGGCCAGGTGCCGGTCGGGCGGTACCTCGAGATGCTGCGCTGGCAGGACGTGGCGCTGCCGGCCAACCACGCCAAGCTGCGCCACGTCGAGAACCACGACAACTTCCGGATCATGAGGTTCGCGCCCAGCCGCGGGCAGGCGCTGGCGTGGACGGCGCTGGCCGCCTTCTGCCGCGGCCCATTCATGGTCTTCGCCGGGCAGGAGTCGGCGGCGCGACGCTGGCCGTCGCTGTTCGAGCCGGACCCGATCCCGTGGGGTGACTACGAGCTGACCGGGTTCATCGCCACGCTGGCCAGACTGAAGAAGCACCCTGCGATGGCAGAGGGCGCCTTCCTCGTGCTGGACGACGAGCCCTGCGTCCAGCTGGCGTGGGGTCGGCCGGCCCAGGGGGTGCTGGCAGCGACCCCGTCCGGAGCGGGCCTGTACGGCGTGTTCAACGTGGACGCCGCCACCGGGCGGGTTCCCGTCCAGTTGCCCGACGGCCGTTACCGCGACCTGCTGGGCGGCGACCACCTGGTGGTGGCGGACGGCGAGATCCCGGCCCCGAAGGGTGCTGTCGTGGTCGAGTTCACCGACCGGTTCGCTGTCACCCGCTGGCAGACCCCGCTGATGGACCTGTTCCTCCACGTCGAAGCGCTCGGCGACGACTGAGCGGCCTCGCCGATCGACACCGGCGAGGCTGGGCCGGGAGACCCGAGCGGCGGGGGGCTCAGGCCAGCGAGGCGTCCAGGGTGATGTCGACCCCGGCCAGCGCCTTGGACACCGGACAGTTCGCCTTTGCCGACTCGGCCAGTTCGGCGAACGTCTCGGGAGAGAGGTCAGGCACCGTCGCGCTGACCGTCAGGTGGCTGCCGGTGATTCCGGTACCGGGGACGAAGGTCACCTTGGCCGTGGTGTTCAGGCTGGTGGGCGGCGTACCGTTCTTGGCCAGCGCTGCGGAGAACGCCATGCTGAAGCACGCCGAGTGCGCGGCGGCGATCAGCTCCTCCGGCGTGGTCACCGAACTCGAGCCCTCCGAGCGGGCCTTCCAGTTGACGTCATAGGTGCCCAGGCCCGAGGTGTCGAAGGAGACGGTGCCGGCGCCTTCGAACAAGCTGCCCTGCCACGCTGTGCTGGCGGTGCTGGTAACGCTCATGAATCCTCCGTGGGGTGTCGGTGCTGGTTCGGGTCGCCCACCCTACCCGGCCCTCGCCGGGCTGACGATGGCGCCCACTGCGCAGCCGCTCGGCCGGCCCCGTCACAGGCAGCGCAGACGCTGGGTGCGGGAGGGGATGAGTTCGGTGTGGCTGACCCACTCGCCGTCGATCAGCACCTCGCAGCCGCGGAACGCGCAAGGGACGCCGGCCGCCGTCAGCAGGTCGGTCGAGTCCATCAGCTGGAAGTGGAGGTGGGGGCTGGTGGAGTTGCCGGTGTGGCCGACCCGGCCGAGCCGGTCACCGGCCGCCACCCGGGTACCGGCCGGGACCGTGACCGAGCCCGGGATCAGGTGGGCGAACCCGGCGAACAGCCCGGGTCGCTCGGCGTGCTCGAGGATGACGTGGTTGCCGAGCACCGCCGGGAGCCGGGCCGGGGTGAAGGTGAGGCCGTTCCACAGCGCCCGGAGGAGATCGCGCACCGGGTGCAGCCAGGACCGCTCCGCCTGCTGGTCGTCGACGCTCACCACGGTCGCGTCGAAGGGGGCGTGGATGGCCGCGTCCCAGGCGTACGCCTCGCGGGTCCGCCCGCCGAGCACCAGGTACCGAAGCGTGCCGGACGGGTGCGGGTGCAGTCCGGGTCGGTCGTCGGTCCGGAGGAAGTCGTAGGCGAACCGCTGGCCCAGCCCGTCGGTGCCGTGGCTGGGGATCCGGTCGGCGGGGCTGTTGACCGCCACCCAGCCAGAGCCGCGCAGCGGGAAGTCGACCACCACCGCATCGGCCAGTTCGGGGCTTGTCATTGCCTCATCATGCCCGCCCGGGCGGCCCATCGGCGCGGCTCCCACGCGCGTGGGTTGAGCCGCCGCAAGCGTGAAGAACCCCCGGTGGGTGACTGCGGCACGATGGCCTGCTCACCCAACGGCGCCTCAGCAAGAGGTGGGGGACGCGGGCGCCTACCCGGGGGTTCGCGAGCACTTGGGGGGAACTCGCTGACCCCAAGACTACCATCGCGACCCGGGGAAATCGACTTTCGGGTCCCCCTTGCGAGGGACACTCGGCCAGGGGTGGGCGCTCTCCCGCCCGCGGCGGCTCACGCGGCCCGCCAGGCGGCGAGGACCGCGGCCTCCTCCGCCAGGGTCAGGCCGGTCACCGGCGCGTCCGGGGTGTCCCGCAGCCAGGCGAGGGTGTCGCGGGCGGTGTCGGCGACCGGACGGGGCCGCAGCCCGGCGTCCAGCGACGGGGTCGGGTCGTGCGCCAGCATGCCGGTCAGGTCGGGCCGCGACACCCACAGCGGCAGCGAGCGCGGGCCCGCCCACGGCGCCACTTGCCGGGCCTGCAGGAAGTCCTGCGGCACCCACACCAAGTCCGGTTCGGTGCCGCAGCCGGCCGCCACCTCGGTCAGCAGCGTCCCGAACGCCATCGGCTCGGTGACCGCGTCGAAGGTGCCCGTCCGGCGCTGTTCGGCCAGCTCGACCAGCCAGCCGGCCAGGTCGCGCACGTCGATCAGCTGGACGGCGTCGGCGGGGCTTCCCGGTGCGAGCACCTGCGGGGCGTCAGCGGTCCGGGCCAGCCGGGCCGGCCAGTAGCTAAACCGTCCGGTCGGATCGCCAGGGCCGACGATCAGCCCGGGTCGCACCACGCAGGCCGAGCCGGCCGCCTCACGGACCAGGTGTTCGCAGGCGACCTTCATGGGGCCGTAGGCGGCCGGGTCCTGCCGCAGGTCTGCGTCGTCGAAACGTGGCTCCAGCGTCGCGGCGTCGGGGAGTTGCCCCGGGGTGGCGTCGTCGGCGTAGGCGCTGATGCTCGAGACGAACACCCAGTGGGCATCAGACAGGGCCTCGACGGCGCGCTGCACCCGCGACGGATGCCTGGCGACGTCGATCACGGCGTCGAACCCGCGCAGGTGCGGCGGTACCGGGTCGGCCCTGTCGAACCTGACGAACTCGGCCCCGTCCGGCAGGGAGCCGGTCAGCCCGCGGTTGGCGCAGGTCACCTCGTGGCCCCGCTCCAGGGCGGCGACCGCCGCCGCGCGCGACAAGAACACCGATCCGCCCAGCACCAACAGCCGCATGTGCCAACGCTGGGCCGTTCCGCCGCCGTGTGCAACCCCTTGCGCTGTCAGCGGACGCTCGCTGGACGTTGTCGCCGTGGTCGGCGGTTTCCGTCCAGCCAAGAGGTCAATCGAGGAAGATGTCGGGGTACAGCTCCTCGTCCGGGGTGCCGGGGACGGCGGCGTAGCCGGCGAGGTCGGTCACCCCGGCTGCGGCAAGGACGTCCTCCACTATCAGCGACTGGCCGGTCGACTCCGCGGCAGGTCGGCACAGCACCAGGTGGGCGGCGTCGGCGTAGATCTCGGGGGTCCGGCTGCCCCGCATCGTCTGGTCTCCGCCGAGCGCGAACCTGACGGCGGCGGTGGCGATGGTCGTGCGCGGCCACAGGGTGTGGGCGGCGATCCCCTCGCGGGCGAACTCCGCAGCCAGGCCGAGGGTGGCCAGCGTCATGCCGTACTTGGCGAGCATGTAGCCGGGGAAGGCGCCCAGCCATGTCGGGCTGAGGTTCAGCGGCGGCGACAGCGACAGGATGTGCGGGTTGGTCGATGACCGCAGCGCCGGGAGCGCGGCCCGTGACAGCATGAACGTGCCGCGGACGTTGACGTCCTGCATCAGGTCGTACTTCTTGGCGGCCAGGTCCAGCGACCCGGCCAGGTCGATCACCGAGGCATTGTTCACCACGGCGTCGATCGCGCCGAAGGTCTCGACGGTGAGGTCGACGGCCCGCTGGATGTCGTCGTCGTTGCGGACGTCGCCGACCACCGGCAGGGCGGTTCCGCCGGCCTGCTCGATGGCGGCAGCGGCGGTGTGGACGGTGCCCTCCAGCCGCGGGTGCGGGGTGTCGGTCTTGGCCAGCAGGGTGATGTTGGCCCCGTCCCGGGCCGCGCGCAGCGCGATCGCCAGGCCGATGCCGCGGCTGCCGCCGGAGATCAGGACGGTCCGTCCGGCCAGGGTGGAACTCATCTCGCTCACCCCCACCGCGACGAGGCGCGGGCGAAGGCGGCGATCCTGGCCTGCGCGTCAGCCCCGTCGAAGCTGCGTCCGATGGTGATCGCCTCGTCGGCGAGGTTCTCGCCGAACTGACGGTCGGCACCGATGCGGACCAGGCGCTTTGCCTGCCCGAAGGCGGCTGTCGCATTGTCCAGCCAGAACCGGGCCACCTCGTGGGCCCGGGCGGCCAGCCGGTCATCGTCCACGACTTCGCAGACCAGCCCCCAGTCCAGCGCGGTGGCGGCGTCGATCATGGTGTCGGTGAGCAGCAACTGCAGGGCTCGCCGCTCGCCGACCGCCCGCGGCAGCAAGGTGGTCACCCCGAGGTCAGGGGTGAGCCCGATGTTGGCGTACCGGGAGACGAACCGGGAACTGCGCGAGGCGACCACGTAGTCGGCGGCGAGCATCAGGCCGAGGCCGCCGCCGGCCACCGCGCCTCCGACCGCCGCCACCACGGGCTTGGCGCTGTTGGCGAAGGCGAGGATCCCCTCGTTGATGACCTCTGCCATCTCGGCCAGGTCGGCGCCCGAGCCGCCCCCGGTCGCCATCGCCACCACGTCCCCGCCGGCACAGAAGGCCGGGCCCGCGGCGTCCAGCAGGACGGCCCCGACCTGCGGGTCGGCGGTCACCTGGCGGGCTACGTCACGCCACCGGGCGCCCATGGCGAAGTCGACTGCGTTGAGCGAGTCGGGCCGGTTCAGGGTCACCCGGGCGAGTCCGTCGGTGAGCTCCAGCAGGATCGGGTCGGTCATCGTGCCTCCGGGTGCGTGTCGGTCGCCGGGCACCAGTGAACCGGGAACCGCGTCCCGGCACCAGTGGCAGCGGCGCGGGTCAGGCCCTCAACTCGCCCGCCGCCTGCCGTGCCGCGCCGGCCAGCAGGTCCACGTCGCGGCCGGCCACGAAGAGCGAGGCGCCGCGCTCGGCCCAGAAGTCGACGGCCTCGCGGCCCTGGCAGTCGATGCCGGCGGCCACCCCGGCGGCGCGGGCCCGCTCGATGATCGACGTTGCGGCGCGGGTCAGCTCGGCGTCGCGCCAGGACACCCGGCCAAGCCCGAGCGAAAGGGCGAGGTCGTTGGGACCGATGTAGACGGCGTCGATCCCGTCCACGGCCAGGATCTCGTCGAGGTTCGCCAGCCCGGCGGCGGTCTCGATCATCACGATCACCGCCGCCGTGGCGTCGGCGGCGGCCGGCTCTGCGAGGGGGCGCCCGAGCTGGCTCCACAGCGGGCCCCAGCTGCGTCCACCGGCCGGAGCGTACCGGGCCGCGGCGACGGCGTCCGCCGCCGCCCTGGCGGTCTCCACCATCGGCACCACCACCCCGTCGGCGCCCAGGTCGAGGCAGCGCATCACCTGGTGCGGCAGCAGCCCCGCGACCCGCACCACAGCGAACGACGGGGTCAGCGAGAGGACGTCGAGCTGGCCGGGAAGGTCGGCCTCGGTGGCGAAGCCGTGCTGCAGGTCGACCACCACCAGGTCGAAGCCGGAGCGGCCGAGCACCTCGGTGGTGTGGGGGTCGCCCAGCGCCGCCCACACTCCCAGTTGCCGGCCGCTGTGCAGCGCCCGGCGCAGGGTCGCTCCGTGCCCCGCCATCACCGGTACCGCTCGACGACCCGGGCGATCTCGGCCATGGTCGGGGCGTTGGGCGGGTCGATGGCCATCCTGGTGGTGGTGTCGGTGACCCCGAGCAGCCGGTAGGCGGCCTTCATCCGGGCCATGTCGCCGGCGATCACGTCCACCACGTCGTCGACCGCCTGCTGGGCGCGCTCCAGCCGGCCGGCGTCGGTGTCGTCGGCGGCCGCGGCCAGCTCGCGGAACGGCTTGGGCAGCACAGAGCTGATCCCCGAGACGACGCCCTGGGCGCCATGGTCGGCGGCCCGGGCGAGGTCACGGTCGGCGCCGGTGTAGAGCTGGAAGCCCTCCGGCACCACCCGGCGGTAGGAGGCCACCCGCGCCAGCGACTCGCCGCTGATCTTCGCCCCGACCACTCCGGGGATCTGTGAGAGCCGGGCCATCAGTTCGTCGCTGACCGGGTTCCCGGTCCGGTCGGCGAACACGTAGACGTAGATGTCTAGGCCTTCGGCCGCCTCGGCCACCTCGGTGAAGTAGGCCAGCAGGCCGGCGTCGCTGCTGGGCAGGTAGTACGGGGTGAGGACGGCGATCTCGCCGAGCCCGGCAGACCTCGCCCGGCCGGCCAGCCGCCGGGCCTGGTAGGCGCTGGCCGCCCCGACGTGGGCGATCACCCGCATCGCAGGGCCCAGCACCTCGCCGGACAGCTCGGTGAGCGCGAACCGTTCGTCCTCGGACAGGGCCGGGAACTCTCCGGTGGTGCCGAGGACGAAGCCGCCCTCGTTGCCGCTGGCCGCGACGTACTCGAGGATCGCCCGCGACCCGACGAGGTCGAGTGCCCCGTCGGCCGCGAAGGCGACCGGGACGGCGGTGATGATGTCGCGGCGGGTCATGCCGGGTTCCCTTCGTCGGTGGACGGCTTCGCGGTGGAGTGGGCAGCGTCGCCGGGGTCGGCACGGTCCGCGCCGGCCGGGTCGATGGCGGCCCGCTCCTCGGCGCGCCGGCCCTGCGCCAGGGTCTTGCGGGCCCTGCGACCGCTGCGCGCCCGTCCGATCAGCGGCAGCGCCAGCGAGAGAGCTGCCAGGGCGAGCAGCAGCAGCGCGACCGGACTGACCACCTCGAAGAACGGCTTGGTCGGCAGGATGACCAGCGTCCGGGCCAGGTTCTCCTCGGCCAGCGGCCCCAGCAGCAGGCCCAGCACCACAGGCCCGGCGGGGAACCCGGCGCGCTTCATGATCACGCCCAGCACCCCGAAGACCAGCATCGTGCCGACCGCGAACAGGCTGTTGGAGGTGGCGTAGGTGCCGATGATGCAGAAGATCAGGATGATCGACCACAGGTAGTGGTTGGGGACGTCGAGCAGCTTCACCATGCCGCGCATCCGGACCAGGCTGATCCCCAGCGAGAGGACGGTGGCGATCACCATGATCGCCGTGATGCTCACGACGAGGTCGGGCCGGTTGGTGAACAGCGAGGGGCCGGGGGCGATCCCCCAGATGATCATCGACCCGATCATCACCGCCATCACCGAGTCGCCCGGCACGCCGAGCGCCATGGTGGTGGTCAGCGAGCCGCCCAGCGTGGCGCTGGAGGCGGTGTCGGACGCGGCCACCCCCTCGATGTAGCCGGTGCCGTACAGCTCGGGGTGTCTGGACGCCTGTTTGGCGCGGTCCCAGCCGATCAGCCCTGCGATGTCGCCGCCGGCGGCCGGGATCAGGCCGACCACAAGCCCGACCAGGCCGGAGACCCCCACCGGGCGTCCCAGCAGCCTGGCCTCCGACCGGTTGGGCCACCAGCGGCCGAGGCTGGAGATCGGGCGCACCTTGTTCTGCTGGTGGGTGAGCAGCTGGTCGAAGAGCTCGGCGATGCCGAACAGGCCGATGATCACCGCTATGAAGTTGAGGCCCTCCCACAGCTCGAGGGAGCCGAACGCGAAGCGTTGGTCGCCGGTCGGCCCGAACACCCCGACGGTGCCGAGGGCGAGCCCGAACAGGCCGGCCAGGACGCCCTTGATGACGGACCGGGACGAGATGCTGATCATCACCGTCAGGCCGAAGACCACCAGGGCGAACAGTTCGGGGGAGCGGAAGTAGTCGCGGGCTACGGTGGCGATCGGGATCGCGCCGACGGCGAAGACCACCATGCTGGCAAGGATCGCGACCGCCGAGACCAGCGCGGAGACCGTCAGCGCCAGCCCGGCCTGGCCCTTCTTGGCCATCGGGTAGCCGTCGAGGGTGGTCGCTATCGAGGCGGGGGTGCCGGGAGTGTTGACCAGGATGGACGGGATCCGGTCACCGAAATTGGCCCCGACGTAGATGTTGAGCAGGACGCACAGGCCCTGGACCGGTTCGAGGGTGAGGGTGAAGCCGGCGGCCAGCGCGACCGCCATGGTGGCGGTGATCCCGGGGAAGGCGCCGACCAGCAGGCCGAGCACCAGCCCGAGCAGGATGAACAGCCAGGTGGAGCCGTCGGTGAACGGGAGCAGACCGTCGACGAGGGCGTTCACAGCGGGATCCTCAGCAGGGTGCCAAACAGCAGGTAGGCGAACGCGGTCAGCAGCACCGGGTACAGGACCAGAGGCTGCCAGCGGCGGGCGCCGTAGCCGGCAGCCAGCGCCGCCAGGAACAGCGGGGTGGTGAGCAGGAAGAGCGGGAAGCCGAGCTGGACCTGCTCCCGGAAGGCCCACGCCGTCACGTAGCCGAGGGTGAGCAGCAGGGTCACCGCCAGCCGGGCGAAGCCGCCGGGCTGGATCGGCTCCTGGTCGTCACGGGAGTCCGGCGGGCGCAGCACCGAGATCCCCAGCCGGGCGAGGGCAAGGACGAGGCCGAGGACGGCCAGCATGATCGGCCACTGCCGGGCGTCGATCTGGCCCGCCACCGGCTCGCGGCGCAGCTCGATCTGGGTGGCGAGAACCAGCAGGACGGCGAAGAAGGCCAGCGCAGTCGCTGCCGAGATCACCTCGAGGCGGCGCGACGGGGCGGCGGTAGCGGCGTTCCCGGGCTCGACCCGGGCGGGATCACTGGTCACGGCGCCCCCTGGCAGGCGGTAGTTGGACGGGGGGGGGGCGGGGGGGGGGGGGCCCCCCCCGGTTGGGGGGGGGGGGGGAG